>JAICQE010000051.1 GCA_025938035.1 Vicinamibacteria bacterium | reverse complement strand
GTACCAACCGAGGCAACCACCGCGCGTTCCATGCGCTGGCCTGTCCCGATGGTCAGCGTGTCGCCGACGCTGACGTTGGCCAGCGCCGCCAGCTTGATGCTGGTCGCACCCGATGTGCTGGCGGCAGCGAGCGTGGTCTGAGTCGCGGCCTTGCCTACCGACGTCACAGTAGCGATCTCCGCGGCACCGCCAAGGTCGATGCTGATCTTCTCGCCCACGGTGAAACCGTCGGCGCTATGCACCGGCAGATTGGTCGTGCCGGCGGGAAAATCCAGCCACGGCCCGGTCGAGACGTTGATGAATACCTTCGTCGGCGCCGCAGCGGCGGTGCCGACGCTCTTGACGGTGCTGCTCTCCCCGCCGACGACGATCTCCGCGCCCGGGACAAGGCCGGCGATACTGCGCACGTTGACCGTGGCGGCGCCTGCCGCCGCCGGCGCCGCCAGGCCGGAATTGGCAAGAGCCAGCAGGTAATGCAAACGCGCCGCGATCGTTGTGCCTGCCGGAATGATCGCCAGCGTCACCGGCGCCGACCAGGTGCGCGTGTTGATTAACCGCCAGCCCGAAATGTTCACAGGATTGGGGCCCGCGTTGTAAAGCTCGATGAACTGATCGGAGGCATTGCCGCCCGAGGCAAAGCGCACCTCATTGATCTTGACTGGCTCGACGCTCCGCACGCGCTGCTGGCTCACATCCCCGCCGCCGTTCCAGGCCGCACGCAGCGTGAGAAAGCCCATGCTGGCGCGGGCCGGCGCGGCAACCTGGAATATGGCGCGCACAGACGCGCCCGGCGCCACCGAGGCAAACGTAGCGGAGCCGGAAGCGCGCGCTGTCCACCCGGCCGGCAGCGACGCGGTGAGCCGTACGTTCTCCAGCGCCGCCGCCGACGTGTTGACGAAGCTCGCAGTGACGTCCTTGACCGCGTTCAGGGTGAAGCTGGTGAGCCGCGTTTGGGTCAGGCGCGCGACGTCGTACTGCGCCGCCACGATATTTGCCTGCACCTTGTCGGCGACGCCGTCGCCGGGATGGCCCGCCGTCATCACGCCTTCATAGAATGTCCCCGCGGACCCGTTGCCGTTGTCGCCACCGTTGCCCATCTGAATGGCGCCCTTCTTGTGCATCGGGTAATAGGCGCTGTTTTCCTTCGAGCCGGGACGCACCCCGGCATAGAAGGTCTGCAAACCGCCTCCTTGAGCGTTGCCCCCTTTCAGCTCCCAGAAATTGCGGCCGCCGCCGCCGAACACGCCGGTCACGAACCGCCACTTGATCGTGGGGTTCGCCTCGTTGACGCGCGGGTTGTAGCCGGAGAAGAGCCCGGCCTCCATGTCCGACATGATCCAGGGACCGGGGCCCGATCCGCTGCCCCAGCCGGTGGAGGTACCGAAATAGACGCTCTCCATCGTGCCGGTCCCGACCGCGAGTCCGTTGGTCGAAGCATTGCCGTAATTGAAGCAGCAGCCGTTGGAATAATGCTCGCCGTCCACCACCGCGTGAATGCCGGCGGGCTCATCGTCAATTGGCAGGTCGCGGGCATTGTTGTTGCGGAAACCCATACCAGGCATGATGTAGACGCCATACGCCTTGTGTCCGCCGCCGATCGTGATCGGCGCCATGTCGGCAATCGGCTGGGTGTCGAAGGCGCCCTTGTCGGGGCCCGGGTAGAGTGGGCCCGGCGGCGCCTGCATCAAGTCGTTGCCCTTGCCCGACTGGTCGTAGATGCGGTTGATGTAACACAGCGTGCCCGCGCAAAAGCGGTCCTGAGCCGCGGCATCGGCAAAACCGCCGGCGATGACGCCGATATCGAGCAGACGTCCGTCGACGCGCTTCACCTGATAGAGCGGACCGCCATAGCGCGACGACAGCGATCGCACCGTCGAGTGCGCGGTGACGCACGGGGTCCCCGCCGCCGAATAGATGTCGCACGGGCCCTGCGGCCGTGTCTGCTGCGCCGTGACCAGTGCGGCGAGCGTCGAAGCAGCGGCGACGGCCAGCGCGAACAGCGTCCGATGCAGTGTCATGGCCCGAGGTCACCTCTGATAGATCACCACGTACTTATCCGGAAAGAGCGCGACGTCGTCCACCGGCTTGAAGCCGATCGCCGCCAGCAGCTTGGCGGCCTCGTCTTTTCCGGCCTGGAGCGACGGATCGTCGCGATGCGGCCCCTGCTTCATCAAGTAATCGACGATGACGATGCGTGCCGTCGGCTTCAGATATTTCGCGAGGCTTGTCACGTAGGCCACCCGGTTCTCGATGTGATGCAGGACATCGTGCAGGAGCGCGACGTCGACCGCCTCCGGCAGCTTCGGGTCATTCGGCTCGCCGGCAATCGTCTGGACGTTCGCGACGCCCGCCGCTGTCGCCTTGCGCTGGATGTGCGGGAAGAAACTCGGATCGATCTCGACTGCCAGCACCTTTCCCTTGACGCCCGCCGCGCCCGCCAGGGGGGCGACGAACAGCCCCGACCCCGCGCCCAGATCGGCAACGACGTCCCCGGGGCGCAACTTCATCGCGGCGACGACTTCCGGTATTTTCAGTCCCGCGACCCGCTCCGGCGCGTCGAGCGTCGTGATCCAGTCGTCCGCCGGCCGTGATGCCCGCTGTGCGCCCGCGGCAGGTGCCAGCACGGCGGCAAGGACGAACACAATTGCTGCTCTCGTCATGCACGATGACTTACCACGCCTGTCGCGGTTTGTGAAGGAGCGCGCCGTGGCAGTAGGATCGGGCCGATGCGAAACGCCTTGCTCACCGCGGCGCTGCTGATGTGGACCGTACCGGAGGCTGTGGCTCATCACTCGTTCGCCGTGTTCTTCGACGAGACGAAGAGCGTCACCGTCAGCGGATCGGTCACGGAGTTCAGGTTCACGAACCCGCACGCCATCATTGAAATCACGCGTAAGACCCCACAGGGGCAGGTCGAAACGTGGCGTGCCGAGACGAATGCCGTGACGCTGCTGCGGCGGCGCGGGTGGACGGCGGACAGCCTCAAGGTCGGGGAAACGGTGACCATCGACGGCTGGCCCTCGCGCGACGGTTCCCGTTACCTGCGGGTGCGGCGCGTCGTCAGGAGCGACGGGACCGTTCTGGGTGCGCCCGCGAATCAGAAAGCGGATTGAGGACCACGATGCGACTCTTGTGCGCTGGCGCCGCATGCCTTCTTGCGCTTTCCACGGCGCTGGCGACCGCTCAATCTGCGGCGCGTCCCAATCTATCGGGCTTCTGGAGCGCCGGCCGCCAGATACCGCAGGACGCGGCGATGGTGAAGGCGCTTCCGCCCAACACAGTAGTCCTGGGCGACGCGGGTGCCGTCGAATTTCCCGTCGGCGAGTTCGGCGGGTTGCGGCTGAAACCGGGCGCCGCGGCGGCCGCCAAAACGTGGAAACCCGAACACGAGATGACGGTGGACCGGGTGTGCCTGCCGCCCTCGATCGTCTACGCGATGCAGGGACCGTTTCCGATGGAGATCCATCAGACACCGGACCTGATCGTGATGCGGCTCGAGTACTACGACATGGTGCGCCTCATCTTCCTCGATGGGCGTGCGCACCCTCCTGCCAACGCCCCGCATACGAAGGTCGGTCATTCCGTCGGACGATGGGACGGCTCGACGCTGGTCGTGGACACGACGCACCTGAGCGCCTCGACCATCACCAATAACGGCTTGAACCACACCGACAAGGTTCACGTCATCGAGCGGTTCTGGCTGGGCAACGGCGGCAAGACGCTGATGATGCTGCAGGAGTTCGAGGACCCCGACGCGCTCGAGAACCGCGGAGCGCGATTCGTCGGCTGGGATCGCGGAAACGACTTCATCTACCCGTACGAGTGCGATCCGAGCTTCGCGGCGAACTACCAGAAGAAGTAATCAAGACGCGGCAGTCTCACGTCAAGGCGGGCCGTCGTGTATGCCACCCGGTCGCCTGCTCGTAGGCGTGCGCGAGCGCGAGAACGGTGGATTCGGCGAAGTGGTTGCCGCTGATTTGCAGTCCGATCGGCAAACCCATCGACGAGAACCCACAGGGCACGGAGATCGTCGGCAAACCATAAATATCGAATGCCGCGGTGTTGATGATGCCGCCACCTCCGCCTCCGGGCGCCGCACCACCGGGCGGCGGTGTCCCACCCGCACGACCGGGTGCCTGCTGGGGTGCTGCAATCGGCTGCGCAACGCCGCGCTGGGTTGGCGTCACGAGCACATCGACCCGGGCAAAGACCTTCTTGACCTCACGGCGAACGACATCGAGCTGACGCTTCGCCTGCGCGTAGGTCAACGCGCTCGTCTTTCCGGCTCCCTGGATGAGATTGCGCGTCGCCTGCTGATACAACTCGGGCGTCTTGCTGATGAACGGCTCGTGGTAGGCGTAAATCTCCGCGTTCCACACGTCTGCGACGTTTCCTGCGGGAGGGACGTCCACGTCGGTGACACTCGCTGTCAGCTTGCGCAGGACGTCGATCGCGGCCTCGACGGCTTTGGCCACCTCCGGATTGAGGTTGTCGAAAAACGGCTTCCGCGCGACGCCGACACGAAGCTTCGCCGTCGACATCCCTATCGCGCGCGTGTAATCCGGAACCGGAGCATCCACGGACGTCGGATCGAGAGGGTCGTAGCCCGCAATCGCGGCCAGCATCAGCGCCGCATCCTCGGCCGTCTTGCACATCGGGCCCACATGGTCCAGCGTCCAGGCCATGGGGATCACGCCACGAGTACTGACGCGCCCGTAGGTCGGCTTCAAGCCGACGATGCCGCAGAGCGAGGCAGGTATGCGGATCGAGCCACCCGTGTCCGTGCCCAGGGTCCCGAGGCACATGTCGGCCGCGATGGCGGCGGCTGAGCCGCCCGATGAACCGCCAGCGACCCGATCGAGCGCCCACGGATTGTGCACCGGTTCGTAGTACGTCACCGCCGACGTTCCGCCGAGCGCGAACTCATGGAGGTTCAGTTTGCCAAGCAGGACGGCGCCGGCGTTCTTCAACCGGACGACCACGTCCGCATCGGCGGCAGGCACGCGCTCTTTGAAGACGCCGCTGGCGGCCGTCGTCAGAACACCAGCGGTATCGATGTTGTCCTTGAGCGCGATCGGAACGCCATGGAGCGGCCCGCGCCGGCGCCCGCGCCTGATTTCTGCCTCGAGCTCGCGCGCACTCGCCAGCGCCTGCTCCGGCGTCACGGTGATGAATGCGTTAATCGCCGGTTCAAGCCGATCGATCCGGGCCAGGCAGGCCCGGGTCAGTTCCACGGGAGACACGTCGCGACGGCGAACAAGGTCGGACGCCTCCTTCAGTGTCAGCGTCGCCAGGTCGCGCGACTGCGCCACAATCGGCAGCCCGGGCCATGCCGCCGCTGTCAGACCCGTGAGCACGAATTGGCGTCGTGAGACGAGCGAACGTGGAGCGGACATGAGAACCTTCCCGGTTACGGAGTCACGGGAACCATGCGCACGACAAGGCCCGGCGACGGCGCGACGAGGCCGTAGCTCGTGCCGGCACCTGTGGCGTACTGCAGCGCCAGATACAGATAGCCGTCCGGACCCTCGATGACATCGCGGACGCGGCCGAACTGGTCGAAGATGACTTCCTGGCCGGTCACACGGTCGCCGTCGATCTGCAGGCGCCGCAGCGCCTGCCCCGCAAGCCCGCCGACGAACAGACTGGTGTTCTTCCAGCCCGGATAGTGATTCCCCGAGTAGAAGGAGATGCCCGACGGCGCGAACGTTGGAATGTAGTAGACGACCGGATCGACCATTCCCGGTTCGGACGTCTTGGTGATGCCCGGCTGGCGCCCTCGCGTGACGACGCCCCAGCCGTAGTTGCGCCCGCGCTCGATGATGTTGATCTCGTCGCCGGCGTTGGGGCCGTGCTCCGACTCCCACAGTCGCCCCGACTGCGGGTCCCAGGCCAGGCCCTGCGGGTTGCGGTGCCCGTAGCTCCAGATCGTCGGCACCGCATCCGGCCTGGAGACGAATGGATTGTCGCGCGGCACCGATCCATCGTCGTTGACACGGTGAATCTTCCCGATCGGATTCGAAAGGTCCTGCGCGTGCTGCATCACGCCGCGCTCGCCGATCGAGAAGAAGAGATGTCCTTGGCGATCGAAGATGAACCGGGAGCCGAAGTGCGTACCGTCGGTCGAATAGAGATTCGCCGGCGCCCGGAAGATGACCTGCTGATCCACCCACTCGTGGCGCCCGTTGATGCGACCTCGGACGATGGTGGTCATCGACGGGGCGACGGCGCCGCCGCGTCCGCCCGCCCGACCGGCGCCGGCCGTCTCGCCTGCCGCAGGAGCTGGCGGCGGTGCGTAGCCGGGCAGCCGCTCGGCGTAGGAGAGATATATCCAGCCGTTCTCGGCGTACTTCGGATGCACCTCGACGTCGAACATGCCGGCATCCTGCTGCACGTGGACTGTGGGCGTCCCCGTGACGGGCGGTGACACGGCCCCCTTGTCGATAACCCGGAGCGTCCCGCCATTCACCGTCCGCTCAGTGACCAGCAGCCGGCCGTCCGGCAGGAAGGCCAGACCCCACGGCGTATTGAGACCGTTGGCGATCACCTCGAGCCTCACCGTGGCCTTCTCGGTCTTCAACACGACGCCGGAGGGATCGGCGACAAACGCCGGCCGCGTCTTCAGCACGCCGCTCTGCAGGCGGAGGTACTGCACCAGCTGCCAGACCTGGTCATCGGTCAGCATCTCCGCGAACGCGGGCATTCCGGTATTCGGGACTCCAGTGCGGATGGAGTTCGTCAACCGCGCATCCGACACCGTGGCGAGCCACTGTTCGCGGAACAGCGATGGAGCACGGCCACCGCCGAGGTCAGTGCCGTGGCAACTGGCGCAGTGATCCACGTAGAGTGCGGCTGCCGGGTTGGCACCGCCGCGGCCGCCACCGGGCGGAGGTCCGGCCTGATTTCCAGCACCTGCCGGTCCAGCCAGCGGCGGTTGTGCGCCACGCTCGGCGCTCGTTCGCGAGACCGTTAGCGTCAGCAGGACACCGAGGATGACGGCGGGGGCGGTAATCGTGACACGTCGAGTGCGGGTGGTCGTCATCAGCGGGACGTCAATAGTGCGTCAGCTCGGACCCTGAAGTCGCCGGGAAGCGGCTCAAACCGAGACCAGCGGCTACTTCCCCACCATGTGCTCCCGGTCGCGCTCGTTCTCAGTGCAGAAATACTCCATCAGCTCGACATTCGGGCTGTAGCGGTAGGTCCACGCCGTGGTCCACGGCCGCGTGTAGTACTCGGGATCGTCGATCGTGACCTCGTAACGCATGGTCTTGGGATCGGTCCGGCGGAACCGCTCGACGAGGTGCAGCTTCTCACCGTGCGGGTACCCGGACGAATCGAGCCAGCTCTTGTCGTTGAAACCGATGGTATCGACGACCAGCGTGTCGCCTTCCCAGCGGCCGATCGAATCGCCGTACCAACTCCACGGGTCCGGCTTGTGTGGCCGGCCATCGAGCGGAATGATGCGGAAGGTGTGCATCCCCCCTTCGTACAGAATTACGAACTCGTCGGCCGTCTGCATGATCTTCAGTGGATACGGCGTGCCGCCCTGACGCGGCAGCCCGCTTGGCTTGCACGTCAAGTTGGGATCGTCCTTCTGCAGGTTCTCCGTCCGCTCGGCATAGACGGCGCGCCCCTTGTCGTTGAGCGGGACGTCGACCGTCTTCTCCACGTAGCGGCCATCGGCCATGTTGACGATCCAGCGGTTGGTCCAGACTCCGCGGAAGTCCGGCGTGCCGGGTGGAAGACCCGTCTCTGGATCTACCCGAGCGGGTGGTTTCAGGCTCTGAGTCTGTGGCGGCGTCTGAGCAAATACTGCCGCAACAAGACAAACAAGCGCGACGGCCGTCGCCGCGAATCGCCGGCCGGCGGATGTGCATGCCGGAGTCATAGGAAGCCTCAGCGCCACTGTACTGCACCCGCCGCGGGTGCGGGCCGGGAAAGTTTTCGCGGTCGCGCGATCAATGAGGTTACCTGAGGACGCTGGACGTCACGGACGACAGGCAGTCGGATCCCATTTCGATCCGTCCGGTTCGCGGCGGAAGTGTGTGCTGGTCACGAACTCCTGGGTCAGGTACTTCGGATCTGTCACAGCGGTGGTGATGACGAGCCATTCGGTATTGCCCGGTGCCGGGAAGCGATCGAAGTACTCGACAACGGTCGCCTGATCGCTGTACGGAACGCCGTTCTTCCGCAGCCAGCCACCGGTCAGGTCCGTGGTCACGACCTTGAGATTTCCACCGGCAGGCGGAGCGCCGCGGGCCGCGCCGCGAATCGCCACGCGCTCCCACTCCGCGCGCGAGAATCCCTGCAGCGATTTCACCGCGGGCGCCGTCGTCGCGGCGTTGAACAGCAGGCGCCGCGTCTGCGTGCCGGCGTCGGCATCGATCCTGAGCGTGTTCTCGTTTTCCCAGGTGATGTGCAGGCGCGTCGGCATCCGCATGAGGGCGGCGGCACCATACGCGAGGCACGATCCGTCCGTCGCGGGATCCCAACTATCGGCAACTTTCCGTCCCTCGGCATTCAGAGGCACGCTCGCGACGTCCTTCGGGGGCGGTGTCACCATCCGCCAGCGCCAATCCTCGTTAACGATCGACACCCAATAGCCCGTCAGATCGATCGGTGCGGAGGCCTGAGGCGACTGGGCCGCCTGTGGGCCTGGCCCCGCGCCGCGACCCCGTTGCGCCAGGGCCGCCGGCGCCATCGTCGAAACGACCAAGGCGCCCGCAAGGACGCGCCCGAGCGTACGTGCGATCGCGCGGTATCTCATCGTGCACCTGCCGCAGGACGGGCCGGGCTGAGACTGCGATACGCCGCCTCGATGAACGCATCGGTCGTCCAGGTGCCTTGCGCTGCGCCGAAGCGTCCCTCGTAATCGCGCACCAGCCGCGCGGCCTTTACCTGCTCGAGCGACATCTTCCTGCCGATCGCGTCGCGGACGCGATCGCGCACGATGGTGGCCATGTCGCGGTAGTCGACGACGTCGGCTTCGTCCGCCAGCCGTCCATGTCCCGGGATCACGTACGTGCCGCCCTCGGCCTTGTCGCGCGGCACGGTGATGTCGATGATCCGGTTCAAGGCGGCAAGTAAGCCGGCATAGCTGCCGCCGTGCTCGCGATTGATGACCGGAAAGGTTGTGTTGATGTACACGTCGCCCGCGGCAATGACGTCCGACTTGCGGAAGTGGACGATGACGTCGCCGCTCGTGTGCGCATCCGGCTGATGGAGAAGTTCAACCGCCTCGCCGTTGAAGTAGAAGGCATCCTTCGCCACGAAGAACGTGTCGGTCGGCCACCCTGCCGCAGGCACACCGTCGGGCCCTTCCGCCTGCATGCGGACCTGCGTCTGCTCGTGCGCAAGAATCTTGGCGGCATCCGCAGCGCCGGTCCCGGCCTGCGCCGCGAAGTTGCCGGAAATGATCGACTTCCCTGCGCTGGCGATCTTCACGTTGCCGCCCGTGTGATCGCGATGCGAGTGGGTGTTGACGATGTAGCGAATTGGCTTGTCGCCGGCGAGCCGACGGACTTCCGTCAGAATCGCCTCGGCCAGACCTTCGGGTCCGGTATCCACGAGCAGCACGCCCTGGTCGCCGATCTGGACCGCGACGTTCACGGTCCCGGCATTGATCATCCAGACGTTCCCCTGCACGTGCAGCGACCGTACGGTGAGTACCTGCGGCGCCGGCGACCCCGCCGGCTGCGAACCCTGCTCCGCCCGCGCCGCGCTGATCATTGACAGAGCGAGACCCGCCGCGGCGGCGAAGGCCATCCGCCGATTCATTTGCGGATCTTCCGTGCGAACTCGGGGAGCGCCGTTTCAGCGCCGCCGCGCGTCGCCTCGATCGGCAGGCCATGTTTCTTTGCGAATTCCGTCACGTACGGGTTCTGCCCGGGCAGATAGTGAGGGACCTCGCCGGGGTCCAGCGGCACCTCCACGACTTCCTTGCAGGGATAGGGCGCGTTGGCGACTTGATTGGTCAGCCGGAATCCGTTCGTCTTGATCAGCGGCTCGGTGAGATAGACGGGGTCCTCGATGATGTAGACGTGCGTCAGCAGATCGCCGTGTCTGATGAACCGCTCGGTCATGCGGGCACGATCGCTGAGCAGCACGCCGTTGCGGCGGATCCACCCGGCCTTCAGATGATCGGTTTCGACGACGAGGACGGGCCCTTCCCAGCGGCCGAGCGAAAATCCCTGCCATGTGTGCGCCGCAAAATCTGGCGGACGCGGCCGGCCGTCCATGAAGATCTCGCGCTTCTGCTCCATCCACTGGATGTGGGTATGAACACTGACGACCCGCCCACTTTCAGGATCGATGTCATTCCAGATGCGAAGATTGCCGACGCCTCGGAATCCGTAGGTGGACGGGTGCGGCTTGCACTGGTGCTCCGGCAGCGTGAGCAGCGACGCGTCCCACGCCTCCGCACGCTGACGTGCGGCGTCGTTGATGGGCAGGCCGAGAAAGTCGCCGATATCGGGTCCGGCGGCGCGCTCGATCGAGTCCTCGTGCATGATCGGCGCCCACACGCCCGAGAAATCGACCTGCGCAGCCGCCGGTGTGGCGGCGGCCCCCCACACCAGCGTGACGAAGAGAAGCACTCGCCCGACGTGAGGCATGAATAGTCGGCAGAGAATACTACGGTTCACGCCGCTACTGGAGCGAGCGCGACGCGGTCTGCCACTTCGAGTCGGCGCAGATTCCGCAGTTGGCGCCGGTGAAGTAGCCCTTCCCTTTCGCGCTGGTGTCGTTCATCAACTGCCACTTGAGCCAGGCCACCGCGGCAACGCCGAACGGCCCGCCATTGTCTTCGTTGTACGTCCCGCCATGTCCGACGGACGGATACACCCCGTAGAACACCGGTATCCTCGCCGGCATCGTCTCGAAATCACGCTTCCCGTTCGCATACGCGATGTCTTTCTCGCCGCCCGTGACGATAATCACGGACGAATGCAGGCCGGCGAAGATCTTCTCGTCCGGCTGAATGAGCCCGCTGTTCCAGATGCCCACAGTCGCGATGCGTGGATCGGCGGAGGCGCCGTAGGACATCAGGCCGCCGCACGACATACCCATTGCGGCGACACGGTTCGTCTCGACCTTCTGATAGAACCGGCTCGTCGAGTCGTTGCCCTCCTTGGCGATCCAATCCAGCGCCTGAATCAATGCCGAGCCGTCGAGCATGTTGCCGCGGCCGGCGCCACGGCCGCCACCCGCACGACCACCTGCCGGCGGCGCTGCACCTGCGGCCCCCGGAGCCGCACCAGCTACTGGTGCCGCGCCTCCGGCGCGTGGCCCGGCCGCAGCGCCTGCGCCAGGCGCGCCAGCGGCACCCGGCGCCGCACCTCCACCAGGAGCGGTTCGAGCCACGGGAGGACCGTCCGCGATGACGACCACGCCGTGCGACGCGATCTCGTTGAGGAACTCGGGGAATTGCAGGCCGTCCTTCGCGCAGCCGCCCTCACCCCACACCAGCACCGGATGCTTCGACGCGCCGAGCGTCGCCGGGCGATAGATCGTGTGTGTGGCGAGAGCCTGATCGTGCTCGATGACGACGGCGTGCGGCCCGGTTGGTGGATTGCCGCGCAGGTTGGCCGTCACCGGCCTGAGACGTGCGGTGGCATCGGCGGCCGGCGCGTTCTGCGCGGCGACGGGGCCGACGACGAGGCCGAAGCCAAGGACGAGGCCCGCTGCAAGTGCGAGCCCACTCATGTGTCTGACTGACATGCTGCTGTCTCCTCGATACATGGTTGAGTATTCCCTACTTCAGGCCCTTCGCGTCGGCGTCCACGGCGCGCGCCCACTCACCGAGCAACGTACGAAGACGACGGACGATGTCCGGCCGCTGCGCCGTGCGATCGTGCCGCTCGCCGATGTCATCGCGCAGGTTGTAGAGCAGCAGGTGGTTTGCATCGACGACCAGCTTCCAGTCGCCCTGACGCACCGCCTGCTGCGTGCGGTTCGAACCGGGGGCCGACCGCCAGAAGAACGTCCGCTCCTGTTTCGGCACGCGACCCTCGAGGATTGGAAAGAGGTTCATCCCCTCGTAGGCCGATGGCACATCAGCTCCTGCAGCCGCCAGGATGGATGCGCTCCAGTCGAACGTGATCGCTGCCTGATCCGACACGCTGCCGGCGCGAATGCGGCCGGGCCACCTCACGATCGCCGGCACGCGGATGCCGCCTTCCCACACCGTCCACTTCCGGTTGAAGAGCGGTCCGTTGTTCGACAGCCACTCGCCGCCGTTGTCGTTCGTGAAGATGACGATCGTGTTGTCCGTCAGCCCGAGCCTCGCAACGGTCTGCAGAATCCGGCCGACGCCGCTGTCGGCAGCTTCGAGCATCGACGCGTAGTCGGCGCGGGTTGGAGGATTCTCGGCGTTGCCGGTGACGTGCGCACCGCTGCCGGGTGCCGGCGACGGCTCGTCCGGCCGGTTGTACGGCCAGTGCGGCGCGTTATAGGCGACATCCAGGAAGAAGGGCTGGCGCGCCGCTGCGCTTTGTTCGATGAACTGAATCGAACGCTCGGTGATGAGCGTCGTCAGATACTGGCCCGTCATCGAGATCTTCGTCTCGTTCTCCCACAGATCCTCTGACCCCGGGCCGCGGTTGTGATGCCAGTAGTCCACGTGGCTGCCCATCAGGCCGAAGAACTGATCGAAGCCGTGTGCGCGCGGTCCACCATTCTTCGCAGCGCCCGTCACGCTGCCACCCAGGTGCCATTTGCCGATCAGCGCGGTCTGATAGCCGGCGTTCTTCAGCAACCGCGGCAGCGACGATCCGCTGACGGCAAGACCGCGTGTTCCCTCGGGACCGAGCGCCGTCTCGATCGCGCCGCGCTGGGGATATCGGCCGCTGATGAGCGCCGCGCGCGTCGGGCTGCACAGCACGCCATTGGCGTATGCGTCGGTCAGACGGACACCGTCCCGCGCCAATCGATCGAGGTTCGGGGTCTTGATGTCCTTGCCGCCGTAGCTGCCGAGATCGGCGTACCCCATGTCGTCCGTCATGATCAGGATCACGTTGGGGCGTGACGACGCAGTCGACCCAGGACGCTGCTGCGATCGGCTCTCCCGCGCGGCGAGCGCCAGCAGGATGCAGGCAGCCAGCAGCGCGGCGATCAGCCGCGTCCGCGTCATCGAAGCTTCCTTGCGACGAGCCATTCGAGCAGGCGGTCGCTCCAGGAATCGACCGGCAGCCCGCGCGTGGTCATGCCGAAGCCGGCGCTGACCTGGTCGTAGACGTGGATCTCCGCCGGCTTACCCGCAGCCTTCCACGCCGCGAAGAGCGCGAGGCAGCCATTCGTCACATTGAAATGGGTTGAGCCGACCGCAATGAACAGCGGCGGCGCATGCGCGGGCACGTTGACGTCCTGCAGCGACGGCCCGTAGAGCGAGACGAGGAAATCAGGCGAGGCGTCGGTGCGCTCGGCGAGCGCGGTGCCGACCGCGATGCCGCCACCCGCAGAAAAGCCCATGATGCCGAGACGCGCTGGATCGATCCGCCACGCGGCCGCGTTCCGCCGCGCGAGGCGCAGCGCCTGCTGCGCGTCGGCAATTCCCATCTGCAGCACCTCCCGCAGCGTAAGATCATCCGGCTCAGGGTTCGCATTGCCGTTGCGAATCTCGAGTTCCTTCCGCGGCCCCGCCGCAGCGCCTGCCGGTGGCGCCGCGCCGCGCCCGCGGCCGCCACCCGGCATCGACTGCAGCGTCCGGTACTTCAGCACCAGCGCCGCAATGCCTTTGGAGTTCAGCCACTGCGCGACCTTGACGCCTTCGTTATCCCACCCGAGGATGCGCAGCGCTCCCCCGGGAGCAACGACGACGGCGGTTCCGGTGGCGCTGGCGGGCGAAGGGAGGAACACGGACACCGACGGATCGCTCACGTTGCTGATGGTCCTGTCGCCAGCCGGTGACGTGGTGGTGGCTTCGGGCACCGTCCAGTTCTCCGATCCCGGAGCTTTGCCTGGCCACAGACGAATCACCTCCGGCGTCTGCGCGGTGACCTCACTGGCGATCGCCACCAGTCCAACGGCGATGACGGTGCGGAGCAGCACGGATCCTACCGCATGCCTTTCTTCTCGACCGCCCAGAGCGGATCGGTGCACAACCGGCAGTCGGCACCGACGAACCACTTCGCGGCCTCCGCACTCCCCTTCAGCTGGTAGTCCAACCACGCCACGGCAACCTCGCCGAACCAGCCACCGCCAGGCTGGCGATATGTTCCGCCGTGACCGACGTTCAGATTGGCCTTGAAGACCGGCACCTTCGAAATCCGCGCGAAGTCGTCCTCGGCATTCGGGTACGCCACATCGGACGGACCGCCGATGATGTAGGCCACCGGCCCGTGCAGCCGGTTCAGGCTGTCCTTGTTGCCGGCGCTCTGCTTCAACGCCGGCGACGACGATCCGGGAGGCAGTGCCCCGCTGTTCATGACGACGGTGGTCGTGACGCGCGGGTCGTGCGACACAGCCAGCGCCTGCAGGCCGCCACACGACTGGCCCATCACCGCGATCCGGTTCGTGTCGAGCTTGTTGTAGAAGCGGCTCGATCGGTCCGAGTTCTGCTTCACTGCCCAGTCGATGGCGTCGAGCAGGAGCTGATCGTCGATCGTCGGTGTTGACGGCTGTCCCTGGGGCGGATTCTTCGGACCGACCGCGATCGCAAGATAACCATGCGATGCGATCTGCGTGAGGAACACCGAAAACGCGGAGCCGTTCCGCGCACACGCGCCGTTGCCCCACGAGACGATCGGCAGCCGATTCGACGGCCCGAATGCGGCAAGGTTCGTCGGGTGATACGCCGTGTGCGTCGCCAGCGTCGGATAGGAGTCGGCGGTCACACCATGTGGACCTGGCGCAACCGCTCGCGGCGGCGGCGCGGGCGCCTGCCCCTGCCGATTGAAGAACTCGAAGATCCGCGGCCACACCATCGGCACCATGCTTCCGTGATTGCCATCGACCTCGAGGTATTCGAACGCAAAGCCGCCCTCGCGCATATAGCGCGCCATCGCACGGCTGCCTTCGAGCGACGGTGTGGCGCCGGTGCCCTCGGTCATGAAGATCGGCAGCCGCTTGATGCGATCGAAGGGATACGTCGCCTGGTCGACGAACGGCCCGGACATCGGCGCCACCGCGCGCCATCGTTCCGGGTACCTGGCGGCGAGATGCCACGCCCCGCCGCTGCCCATCGAGTGGCCGGCCAGATACGTGCGCGAGCGATCCGCGCCGTATTCCTCGGTGACCATTTCCAGGACGGTCATCACCTCGAGCTCGCTGAGGTTCAGCTCACGCTGGCGGACGGGGGTCACGGCGGCGCGCTGCGATGCTGCGGCCGCGGATTGTCCGAACACTGCCGGCAGCCGGAGAGGATTGCCGTACGCGCCCATCGGCGTGAACCCGAGGGGCGACACGACGATGTAGCGGTGCTGCTCCGCAAGCTTCATCAGCAGACCATCGGCTTGATCCAGGTACGTGCCCTCGTTCGCGCCGGCGCCGTGCAGCATCAGGACGATCGGCAGCGACGCCTTTCCGTCCCACGTCTTCGGAACGTAGATCCGGTAGGGCAACTGCTGACCCGTGGGCGTGAAGACGTATTGCCGGCGCTGATCTCCGGTTCCGCGCGTTGCCGGTGCCTGGGCCGAGACGGTGACGCTCAACATCAGTACCACGAACACGCTCGTCACAAACTGCCGTTTCATGGGTGTGCCTCTCCTCGCGTCATCCGGTACAGCACGGCAATGAGAACCAGCGTGATGACGTCGGCAATGGCCACCATGTAGAAGCCCGCCGCAAACGAACCCGTCCGATCACGCAGAATGCCGAGCATCTGGGGGCCGAAGTATCCGAACAGACCCGCGCCGAGGCTCACGACGCCCATCGCATGGCCCGCCTCGCGGCGCGGCATCACGCTGCCGGCCAGACCGTAGAGCTGATTTGCGGCGGTGAAGCCAAACCCGATCACGGCAGCCGTCGCCACGCGGAAGGTGAGAAGGTTCTCCATCGCCATCGAGGCAGACGCCCCAGCCAGCAGAACGAACACTCCAGCCAGTACGATCAGCTTGTTAAAGCGATCCGCCAGCAGTCCCACGCCAAGGTTGACCACGATCGCAGTGAGATAGCCGGTGCTGATGATGAGGCCTGCCGCCTTCGCGTCGAGGCCATACAACGCCTTCGCCACGCTCGGCACGAAATAGGTCACGGTGAACTGGCCAAAGCCGCCAAGTCCGACGACGAGCGCAAGCATCCAGACCACAGGCGAGAGGAAGGCGCTCCGGCGGTCGGCGTCGTGCGCCAGATGCGGGTCGACGCTCGGCATGTCGTCCGATGCCGGGCGGTAGAACAGCGAGAAGACCGCCGCGCCAAGCACCGCCATCGCCGCATAGCCGAGAATCGCGAAACGCCACCCGAACTCGCCGACCAGCACGCCGCCGAGCGGAGCCCCGACCACGGACGCGAGCGCCGAGGTCGCGCCGAGCACGCCCATCGTGCGCCCGCGCAGCGAGGCGGGCGCGGTGAGCGCGACGGCGATGAGCACACTGACGAAGGCGAAGCGGTAGCCGAAGATCGTCAGGCCGCGGAACGTGAGCGCGGACTCGAAGCTCCAGGCCTCGCCCAGCAGCACGCTTCCGGCAGCCACGCCCAGCAGTCCGATACCCAGCACGCGCTTCTCACCGAAGCGCCTCGCGCTGACGCCGGCCGGCACGCTGAGCAGCATCGCCAGCAACCCGTAGAGCCCGGTGAAGAGTCCGAGTTGCGTATAGCTCATGCCGAACTCCTGCTGAATCGACGGCAGGAGCGGCGAAAACCCGAGGTTCGACAACTGCAGCGCGAACATGGCGATGAGCGTTGCGCCGAATGGCAAAAGCCATCCGGCCGGCGCCGCACGCATCACCGTGGTCGTCACTGCAACACCCGCGTCTCGAGGAACGAGCGGACATCAGCGCGCGCCGCGTCGGCATCCCACTCGCGGCCATCGACGACATCGGCTTCGATCGGCAGCACCGGAATCCCTGCGTCCTCGAGGGCACGCTCGATGAAGAGACGTCCGGTGGCCGCCGGCTTCATGCTCCGCGGCCGGAGGACAAGCGCACCGTCAATCCGGTGCGCGCGCGCCTGGTGGACGAGCCATTCGGCAGCCCAGGGCGGGTTGTGCAGGTACTCGTTGAAGCTGGCGGTTCGGCTGGCCAGCGCCGCCATCGGATCGTCGAGGCCGTAGCGAATGTAGCCGTCCGGCCCGAACGCGAGGTACATCGACCAGACGAACACCGCGCGGTGCGACGATTCGAACGCGGTGTAGAAGCCGGTGTCGTGCCACAGGCCTGCGCCGACCCACATCAATCGCGCGCGTTCGCCCGGGCATGCCGCGACGCCTGCGTCCACGCGCTGCTGCACCTCGTCGCGGAAGGCGCGCGCGTGCGCGATTGCCCAGTCACTGCCCCGCACCCACTGCGTCGCCATGACGTTGGTGATCTGCTCCGTCATCCGGACCGGGCACTCCGGGGCGGTGGCAATCAGTTGCCGCACGTCGTCGAACACTTCTTCCTGCTGATTCACCAGCTCCAACCGATCGCGCAGCGCGTTGCGGTCGAATGCGCGGCCACTGATCGCCTCGAGACGTTCGACCAGCGACTCGAGAGTCGAAACCAGGAACGCGAGGCGGTGCGGTTCGACGAGCTCCCGCCACTGTCGCCTGCCGAGCTCCCACCAGCGTTCCGGCAGCTCTCCGGCGCCCGGATGATCGATCTCGAACAGCTCGGCCCCGAATGCTTCGGCCCACAATTCGAAGACACGATGAATGCAATCGCAGGTGAGCCGGGCGCACAGCAGGCGGGGTGTCGGCAGACCACCCCACGGCGGCTCTCCCGCATAGGCGTAGCGCGTGGACGCGAAGCCGAGACTGCAGTAGCGGCACAAGCCGCAGTGAAGACCATCGGCATCCATCGCGCCCAGAAACTGCGGCGCCTGACGCTTGGCAGCGATGATCGACGCCCACCACTGATTACTGACCGCCGGAATCTCGAGGAGATCGAACAGCTCGAATGGCACGTCCGCCTGCAGCAGCGCATACGGCTGGCGTTCGTCGAACACGCGCCGGCGCAGATCGGCAAACCACTGCTTCTGGAACGCCGATGCGGCCGTTGTGGTGTCGAGCTGCTTGTCAGCCATGCCGAGCCTCCTGCAGCGTCGAGGCAGCGGACACCATGACTTCGAGCCGTGCGTGCTCGTCCGGCGTCAGCGCCTGATCCTGATCGCTGCGCAGACACACATGCGGCATGCCGCGCGCCTGCAGCATGTCGCGCAGAGCCGGATAGTCCCAGCCGAACACGGCGTCCTCCGGAGGCAGCGACACGACAACCGCGTCCACGTCGTCGAGCATCCGCTCGGTCCAGCGCCGGAGCGACGCGGCGGGAGTGCGCGCACCCACTGCGTCGGCTCGATACTTGTCCGCCACGGCGCGAATCGGATCATCGTCAACGCGCACGTCGTCTCCGGCTGCGCCGCTTCCCCACGGTCCGATTTCCGCGACCACGATGGCGCCGTGCGATTCGATCGCCTGGTGCAGCTCGGGGCCGTCAACTGGAACGCCCGTGAGCAGCACGCGTGGGCCACTGAGAGCGGGGCGCTTCGCGAACGCGCGTGCCGCGCCGTTCACCGCCGCTACATACCGCTCTGGCTCCAGCTCCCAGAACGCGGCCAGCAACGGAAACAACTCGGTTCCGGTGACGCGTGGAACGATCCGGCGGAAGACGACGAGTCGTCTCGCCGCTGAGCGCGCCCCGTTCGCTCGAACGATCTCCTGGCGGAGATCATCGGCCGATGGTTTTCGTCCCGACGCCGACGCAAGCGCGTCGAGCAGCGCGTGCGCCCGCGCCGCGTCGTAGCCGCCGATCTGTGCGCCACCCGACTGCAGCAAGTCGAACAAGATGACCGGAGGAAGCGCGGACGTCACTCCGCTGCGCACGAACTCACGCAGATAGAGGAAGCATTTGTAGTCGGTATCCGACGTGCGAGGGATCACGATTCGCGCTGCATCAGAGAGCCGGCCTGTGAGCGCGTGTTCGACCAGATGCCGGAGCCGTCGCGGGAAGACGCCTGGCTCGAGATGCTGGTCTGCGGTTGGCGTCGGAGCGGAAGCTCCGCGAGCGAACACGGCGCGGAAGCCGGCCGCGCGGACGATCTCGACTGGAACCGAGGGCCACGACGCGACGACGAAAGGTTCCTTCACACGCGTTCTCAGATCACGCCCGCCGCGTGCAGCTTTTCGACGCCGGCCGCACCGTATCCGAGCCATTCGCCGTACACGAGCGCGTTATCCTGACCGACGGACGGCGCAGGACGGAGGCATGCCTGCTGTGCGTCGGAGAACGTGATCGGGACGCCCATGCCGACGACATCGGCGACGCGTCCGAACTCCGGGTGTTCGAGCGGCACCGTCTCACCGCGCACCTGGACTCTTGGATCGCGAACGGCGTCACGCGGTGACCGCACCTCCGCCGACGGCACATTGTGCCGTTCGAGCAGCGGCAGGAGCTCGGCCGTCGCCAGCGTGCGCGTGAACGCTTCGATGTGCGCGGTCATTTCGTCTACGTGCGCGACACGGGCATCACGGGTCGCGAACCGCGGGTCCGCTTCGAACTCCGGATGGCCGATGGCGGCGAACACGCCACGGGCGAACTGCTCGGTCGGCGCGCAGATCGCCACGTGGCCGTCGGCCGACTCGTAGATGCCGAACGGCGTCAGGCGCGGAACGACGCGACCAGTGCGTTGCGGCATCCCGCACGCTTCGAGCAGATCGAATGGTTCCGCGGCAACCAGCGCCGTCAGCACGCCGAGCATCGATACATCCACGTGCTGTCCGATGCCGGTCGCGTCGCGCTGTCGAAGCGCCGCCAGAACGCCGACCACACCGAAGACCGGCGCAACCAGGTCCGCCATCGGTACACCGACGCGGACGGGCGGATCCTCCGGGCTGCCCGACGTCATCATCAGCCCGCTCAGTGCCTGGATGATGTTGTCCATCGCCTTCCCGGTTCCCGGAGCCTGCGTCGCGCCGAAACCGGTGACAGAGCAGTAGATGGCGCGCGGGTTGATCGATTGGGCGAAGGAATAGCCGACGCCGAGACGTTCGAGCGTTCCGGCGCTGAAGTTCTCGACAACGATGTCCGCCTGACGCAGGAGGTCGGCAAACACGTCGCGCGCTCCAGGCTGCTTCAGGTTGAGCGTGACCGCGTACTTGCCGCGCAACCGGTTCAGCGCGGACACCGAGACATCGTCTGGCCGCGTGCGACCAAGCGAGACGCCGTCACGCCCGAGGTACGGGGGGTTCTGGCGGCACGGATCCGGCGACTCGGGATTCTCGATCTTGATGACGCGCGCCCCGAGGCCGGCGAGCAGGAACGTGGCAAACGGGCCGGCGAGCGCCAGCGTGAGATCCAGCACCGTGAGCCCCGCAAGCGGGCCCCCTGTCGAAGTGTTATCGCCGGGCACGGGCGAAGCGAGTGTACCGGCCGTCGCCGGACACGGCTAAGACTTTCTCCGCCCGCCGGTGAGACGTCGGACGTCTTTCCTGTGCGATACCGACTGGCGGACGAGATCGACAAAAGCGCGCACGAGCGGCGACGCGTTCCCGGCTTTCCACGCGAGGACGATTGAAATCGTTGGCAGCGGTTTGTACGCCAACGGCTTGAGGACGACGCCGGGAGGCAATAAGGCGCCCACCGAGTCGGGCAGCAGCGCAAATCCCAGACCCTCCTGCACCAGTTGCAGGTGGCCCAGCACGTTGTCGGCGCTCGAAACGGCCTGCATCCGGATATGCGCCTGCCGGTACAGCGCGGCGATGGCGTCGTGCAGCGCGGGAGCGAGCGCCCTTTCCATCGTGATGCACGGAAGGTCGTTGAGCAGGTGGACAGGGATGCGCTTTCGCCTCGCCAGCGTGTGGTGTGCGGGAAGCACGACGACGATCTCCTCGCGCAGCAGATCAACGACCTCCAGTCCGTCCGCGTCGAGCGGCCCGCGCAGGAACGCGACGTCGAGAGCGCCGGTACGCAGGCCGGTAACCGGTTCGACGGCGTACTTACTGTGCAGGATCAGCCTGAGGTGGGGCAGCTGCGTGGCCACCAGCGGACGCAGGGCGGGAAGGATTCGAACATCCGCCGCCGGAAACGTCCCCACTGACAAATCGCCGGCGCGTCCGCCGGCGGCCTGCTTCGCCAGCCGCCCCGCATGATCGAGGCGTCCGAGGATGTCTTTCGTCTCGCGCAGGAACACCCGGCCGGCGTCGGTCAGCGCCACGTGATGGCGGCTCCGATCGAGCAGCGCGACGCCAACCTCGGCTTCGAGCTGCCGGATCTGCTGGCTGAGAGACGGTTGCGAGGTGTTGAGCCGCGTGGCGGCGCGCGTGAAGTTCAGCTCGTCGGCCACCGCCACGAAGTACCGCAGATGACGCAGTTCCACCACGCCAAGGCTAGACGCGGAGGCGACGAATGGCAACCGGGAGTAGCGGCCGGTGAGTCGTAAGACGTCTCACGACAGCGCGGGGCCGCGCTATTGACGACGGCGCTCGAGCGCGACCCGCGAGCAACCATCCAGGACATCCAGAAACGTCTGGTAAGACGCGGCGCCAACCACGAACGGATTCGGATCCGTGCGGCTGCGGGCGCCAAGCCGGCTCACCCACTCCTGAAACGGCACCATCAGCGGGTGATTCTGCAGCCACGCGTCAACGCCGGCGGTTCGAGTGGCCTCCTTGAAGCGCGCCACTGAACCGATGAACGTGCCCATCGCATCGTCGCTGAGAAGCCCCGGCGTGAGCCACGAGCCGCCAAAAAGCGCGGCGACGTGTTTCTGGCCGCGATCCAGGACAGGAAAGATGAATCCCATCGAGCCAGGCGTGTGCCCCGGGACGGCGACGGCGCGCACGGTCACGTCGCCGAGGGTGATGGGGCTCCCCTCCTCCAGATTGGCGTCGCGCTTTGGCGGCGCGGCTGCGGCAGCCGGCGCCGGACCCCGCCCGCGGGCGGGTGTCTCCAACAGATCCCAGTCCGGCGGCGACACATAAACGCGTGCGCCGAAGCGCTGTTGGAAATAGCCGGCACCGCCAAAGTGATCGGCGTGGCCGTGCGCGACGAGAACGATCTTTACTTGTGCGGGGTCGAGCCCGAGGCGCGCAAAGCCTGGCAGCAGCCTTGATTCGAGCTCGTTCGGTGACAGCGCGTCGATCATGATCAGACCCGCCGACGTCTGAATCACGTACGCGACGGTTCCAATACTTCCGATCGCGTAGACGTTGTCGAAGATCCGGACAGGCTCGATGACCGGATCGTCAGCGCGGTTCGCGCGCGGCGCCTCGCACCAGAACCGCACCGTGTCCGCCCATTGTCCGCCGGCGGCCGCCTTCAACGCGGCGATGCGCTGCACGACCGCCGCTGTATCTGGCTTCGCCGGCGGTGCGGCCGGCTGCTGCGCCCGCAGACTGGCGATGGCGACGATGACGATGAGACCAATCGAAAGGACGCGCATGCTCGGCATCTACTTGCGAAGAGTCCTGTAGACGGCCTCGACGAACATCTCCGTCGTCCACGGTCCGGTCAGCGCGCCGTACCGCGTGTCGTAGTCGGCTGTCGGGCGCGCGGCCTTGACCTGCTCGAGAGTGGCGCCGGTCCGAACGAGCGCCCTGATCCGGTCGCGGACGATCACCACCATGTCCCGGTACTCGACGACTTCGTGCTCGTCGGACAGGTAGCCGTGCCCCGGTACGACGAGCGTGCCGCCCTGTCCCTGATGCTCGTACACCGTCTTGGCGAGGATGTCGTTGAGCGCTCGAATTTCGCCATCGACGGTTCCTCCGTTGGCGACGTCGATGAACGGAAATCGTGTGGTCGTAAACACGTTGCCGGCGACGATGACGTCGGCCCGGCGGAAGTGCACGAGGCTGTCGCCGTCGGTGACCGCATTTGGCGCCCAGAAGAGCTCGATTGCGTCGCCGTTGTGGAACGTGCGGCGCCGTTCCTCCAGATATGTGTCCGTCGGTACGGCGTCGGACGCCGCCTTCGCATTATTCATGCGGTTAGCGACGTTCTGATGACTCATGATCGTCGCGCCGATGCCGGCCCCAGGGAACTGCAGCGAGAAGAAGGTCCCGCGAACGCTCGGATCGGCGCCCGACGTGCGGAGCTTCAGATTGCCGCCCGTCCGGTCCGCATGAAAGCTCGTGTTGGCGATGAACTGAATGGGGCGCGGGCTCAGGCGGGCAATCGCAGCAATCGTCTTGTCGGCAAGGCGCCCGGTCCCCGTATCGACGACGAACGGTCCTTCCGCGCCAACCTGCACCACGATGTTGCCGCCGTCTCCAACGAGCATGTACACGTTGTCTCGAACGCGCAGCACGTGAACCTCGCCGTCCGTGGGCTCGGGATTGACCGCCACGCTTGCTACCCGCGCTCCACCGGCCGGCCGCTCGAGCGCCGATTCGTTCCGCGGTGGGCCTGACGCGAACGCCGGATAGATCGTGGCGCCGCCGCCGAGGTGACCGCTCTGGGCCGTTGGATGTTTCTTGCGGTACTCCGCGACGCCCGGATTCTGCCCGAACAGATAGTTCGGAACGTTGTCCGGCGCCCGGTCGAGGACCTGCTCGCC
>JAICQE010000009.1 GCA_025938035.1 Vicinamibacteria bacterium | reverse complement strand
TCTCATCAGTGGCGGGCGGTTTCCTCAGGCGCTCCTGAAGGTAGACATCCTCAACATCATGGGCGTGTCGATGCTTGTCGCAGCGCTCGGCTGGGGAGCGGCGACCACCGTGAAGCGACGGGCTCTCGTCTTCGCTGCGGTCACGATTGCCATGGCGATGGCCACTCCGCTGATTCGGAGCTGGTCCGCCCTCGACCCTCTCCCGGACTGGCTGGAGGCGTATCTGCGCCCGCGGCCGGGCCTGACGAACTTCACCCTGTTTCCCTGGGCGGCCTTCTTCACCGCAGGATGCGTTGCCGGCGCCTGGCTGGAGGACCGCCAGCCGTCGGACGACCGACCCCTCATGCGTTGGGTAACGGTGGCCGGTCTTGCCCTGGCCGCTGGAGGGTATGGCGCGTCCTTTCTTCCGCCCATTTACTCGGAAACTAGCTTCTGGACTTCGTCACCGACGTTCTTCTTCCTGCGGCTCGGCGTGCTGCTGATCCTTGTCGCGGCCGCCTATCACCTGAGTCTCTTCTGGCGATGGGAAGCCCTGCAGCAGTTCGGCCGCGCTTCGCTTTTCGTGTATTGGATTCACGTCGAGCTCGTGTACGGCGTCCTGTCGGCTCCGATTCATCGGCGTCTCGCGTTTCCGGTCGCGGTCGCCGCCTTTGTGGCTTTCACAGCCGCCATGTTCGGACTGGTTCGCTTCAGGGATTCGATTCAACGATGGCGAGGGCGTCCGACCGAATCAGGCGGAGCCGTCCGACTGTCGCCGTTCTCTGCAAATCGTCCTGTTTCGCGCAATTCCATATAAATCGTTACGGCCTAGCGTGTTACGGACGACGATTCCGGCAGCAAGGACGGATGACACGTTGATTTGCGCCAAAATCGAGTTGAGTTTGCGGCCATCAGCCCGATACAATTCGCCTCTTTCATGAGGCGGCAGGGCGCCGCCCGGGGGACACACACCGCATGATTAATGTCGCTGCCATCCGAATGCAGCAGTTCGGCGTGCAGTTCTACCAGGCTTCGCTGACTGCAGGCGACATCGACAAGCTGGTCCGCTTCGAGGTCCTGAACTACGGCGAGTCAGGTCAGCCGGTCAGGGGCGGCAGCAAGAAATCGCCATCCAAGGTCAACTGGGACCTGCTGGAACGTCGCATCGCGTCGAGCGAAAAGGCGTACCAGCGCCACATCATCAGGCGAAAGATCGACGAACTCGTCCAGTATTACGAGCAATGCCGGCAGGCCCACGATCTGCCGTCCATCCCCGGCGCGGTGATCATCTCGTGCGACGAGAAGCTGACATTCCATCCGGTTGAAAGCGGGTCGAACGTCGGGCAATTGAAGGTCCCGGAGCGCGAGGGCATCCTTCGGGCGATCGACGGACAGCACCGCCTGCTGGCGCTGCACGCGGACATCGACAACATGAAGGACGAGGACTTTCAGGTGCCGGCCATCATCTTCGACCGGCTGCCCGAGGACCACATCGTCCAGATGTTCGTCACCATCAACGCCAAGCACACACGGCTGAACGCCTCGCACCTGGTCAGTCTGTCCGGCCGTCAGCTCTACCGTGACGATGCGCTCGCAGCGGCGCACGATGTGGTTCGCGCGTTGAACGACCGCGAGGATTCACCGCTGCACGGCGAGATCAAGCTGCTTGGCGTCGGCCGCGGCCGCGTGGCGCAGGCACCGCTCGCCCAGGAGCTCAAGAAGCTGTTTGCAAGCGATGCGTTCGGCGGTCCGCGCAAGTCCGCGGATTTCCGCGAAGACTCGAAGCGGTTCTTCGTGAACTACTTCAAGCAGGTCTCGGTGGTGTTCGGGGCGGCCTGGAACGGCCGGAAGTACAGCATCAAGTCGGCGGCCGCGCTGCGCGCCTTTGTCCGTGTGGCCCCCGACGTCGTCCGGCGTCTCGATCAGGAACACGCCGACCGCAGCGACTTCCGCGCGATTGGCCGGGTCATCGCGCCCTGGGGCCGCCGTATTGGTGACCTGCGTTTCGAGAGTGAAGGCGCCTGGAAGCGTCAGGGCACCACGGTGGACTCGCTGGCCCGGGAGCTGAAACTGGCGCTGGAATACCCCGAAGGCGCAGGCGTCTAAAAAGCCAGGATGCAAAAGAAAGGATGGGACACCGTGAGGCATCCCATCCTGAATTGCCGGCCTGGCTCCCCCCAATATTCGCGGCACCTTGCCGCGAACCACAGACCGACGCACCCCTTAGTTCAACCATTGTGCCGCGCAATTTCCTGAGAAAATCGCACCGTTCGAGCCTGCGGCACCGTCAGGAATGTGCGGCCGGTTACAAGTGTGTTTATGCCTGTTCGGACCTCGGTTGATTTGAACGCCGACGTCGGCGAAGGGTGCGGACAGGACGTCTCATTAATGCCGCTGATTTCGTCGGCGAACATTGCCTGCGGTCTCCACGCGGGAGACGCCGACACCATGCGTGAGGCGGTGGCTCTCGCGCGCGCGCACGACGTCGTCATCGGTGCGCATCCCTCCTTCCCCGATCGCGAACATTTCGGACGGCGGGAGATGCGGCTTTCCGCCGAAGACCTGCGCGAATGCATCGTTGCGCAGGTGCGATCGCTCGCGGACGTCGCCGCGTCGGCCGGCGTCCGGTTGCGTCACGTCAAGCCACACGGCGCGCTTTACAACATGGCCGCTCGCGATGAGGAACTTGCCGCGGCAGTGGTGGACGCGATACGCAGCGTCGACCCGTCGCTGGCCATCTTCGGCCTGGCCGGTTCCGCGCTCGTAGGGGCGGCATCGCGGATGGGATTGCACAGCGTGAGCGAAGCCTTCGCCGACCGCGCGTACAGTGCGGACGGGAGTCTGCTGCCGCGCGATCAGCCGGGCAGCGTCCTGCACGACGCGAACGAGGTCGCCGCGCGCGCTGTTGCGATGGCTCGAGACGGCTCCGTCGTCGCCGTCGATGGAAGCCCAATCCGCGTTCAGGCCGACACGATCTGCATTCACGGCGACACGCCGGGGGCGCCGGCGCTCGCCAGGCGGATCCGCGACTCTCTGGCGTCTGCAGGGATTGCCGTCGCGGCGCCCTAGCCCTGGCGCGCGGTGAGCATCCGCCGCAGAACTTTCCCGACCATGGACTTCGGCAGATCCGTGCGAAATTCGACGGAACCCGGGACTTTGTAAGGCGCAAGCCGCTCGCGGCAGAACGCCCGCAGGTCTTCTTCCGATGCCTCGGCGGCCGGCTTCAGCACCACCCACGCCTTGGCGATTTCCCCTTTCGCCTGATGCGGCACACCGGCCACAGCTACTTCGTGCACAGCGGGGTGCGTGGCGAGCACTTCCTCGATCTCGCGCGGCCACACCTGGAAGCCGCTCGTCTTGATCATGTCCTTCTTGCGATCGACCAGGAAGATATATCCCTCGTCGTCCATATAGGCGAGATCGCCCGTATGCACCCACGGTCCGCCTTCTCCATGCTGCTGCAGCGCCAGCGCGGTTTCCGCCGGGTTGTTCCAGTACTCGGCCAGGTGCTGCGGCGCCCGCAGCAGCATCTCTCCGACCTCGTTCGCTCCCAGCACCCGCGACGCGTCCTCGGCGTCGACGATGCGCACTTCGACGTCGGGCAGCGGCATTCCGATCGATCCGATCTTCTTCGTTCCACGAACAGGGTTGACGCAGCATGCCATCATCCCTTCGGTCAGCGAGTATCCTTCGACGATCACCGCGCCGGTCTTCTCTTCGAACTGCCGCTTCGTTTCCGCCATCAGCGCGGCGGCGCCGGAGAAGCACAACTTGATCGAGCTCAGATCGACGCGTCCCGCCTTTACCTCCGGATGGTTGAGGATCGCGTTGTAGAGCGTCGGGATGCCGTTGAAGAACGCGGGCCTTACCTGCTTGATCGTTTTCAGGAGATCGTTGATGTCGCGCGGGTTCGGCACGATCGACAGCGGGTTGGGTCCGACAAACGCCAGCGGCTGTACGCCGACGTTGGCGTAGACGTGAAAGAGCGGCAACGGCAGCATGATCACGTCCGTCCACGGCTTCTTCGCCGATTTCGTCCACTCATACAACTGCATCCCCGCCGCCACGTAGTGGCGATGCAGTCCGACGACTCCCTTTGGCGTGCCGGTAGTCCCTCCACTCGAGAGCACGACGGCGCGATCGTCGGGCCCGACCGGAACGGACGGGCGGGGCGCGCCACGATGTTGTTCGAGCAGGTCCTGCAGCCAGAAGTCGCCCGGTGTCACGTGGATGCGGTGGCCTTCCTTCTTTTCCTTGACCAGGGTGAAGAGGATCCGCAGAACCGGCGGCAGATACTCCTTGATCGACGTCGCCACCAGGCGCCGGACGGCAGTGGTCGCCTGGACTGACTTCGCACGGGCATAAAACGGTGTCAGGACGACAACCGTCTCCGCGCCGGTCGCCGCAAGCGTCAGTTCGAGCTCGCGATCCGTGTAGGTCGGATTGATCGCGACGACGACCGCACCTGCTTTCCAGACGCCGAATTCCGCGATGAAGAACTGCGGGCAGTTGGGAAGCATCAGCGCCACGCGGTCGCCCTTGCGTACACCCAGCGCCGCCAGCGACGCCGCGAACGCGCTGCTCAGCGCGTCGAGCTCGCCGTAGGTCGTCTTTGCACCCTTGAACAGAAGCGCCGTGCTGGATGCGTGATTGGAGGCCAGCTGATCGAGGTAGTCGATCAGCGTCTTGTCAGGGTAGGGCGCGAGACTGGGCCGGACGTCCGAGTCGTAGTGCTGGAGCCAGGGTTTCAACGGCGAAATTCTAGTCCTTTGTTCCTGGTCCTGGGTTCTCGGTCCGGTCTTGGTCCCTGGTCCTTCGTCCTGGGTCCGAACCACAGCCGACCAAAGGAGCAAGGACTATGGACGGACCTACGTCCGGTATTCGCCGTTGATGCGGACGTACTCGGCACTCAGATCGCACGTCCAGATGGTGGCGCCCCCGCCGCCGCCCGTGCCCACATGCACGTGGATGTCGATGTCCGAGCCCTTCATGTGCTCCGCGGCGAGCGGTGCGGCGTCGTCGTGGGGGAGGCCGTTTTCGAACAGGCGGACGCCTCCCACGTGCACCGTCGCACGATCGATATCGAACTGCACGCCCGAGCGGCCGGCCGCGGCGACGATGCGGCCCCAGTTCGGATCCGCACCGTGAACCGCCGTCTTCACGAGCGGTGAGTTGGCGATCGTGCGGGCGATGCGCCGGGCGTCGTCGCTGCTGCGGGCGTCCTGCACCGTGACGCGGATGACCTTGGTGGCGCCCTCGCCGCCGCGGACGATGTCCACCGCGAGCTTCCGCGATACGACAAGAAGCCCCTCGAGCAGTGCAGGGTAGCTCTGCTCGTCGATCGCGACACCGCTGGCGCCAGACGCCATGGCAAACAGCGTGTCGTTCGTGGAGCACTCGCCGTCCACGGTAATCGCGTTGAACGTGTCGCGCGCGGATTCCGCGAGGGCACGACGCAGGAGCGCGGGCGGTACGCGCGCATCGGTGGTGAGCACGCCGATCATCGTCGCCATGTTCGGCTCGATCATGCCGCTGCCTTTGGCCGTGCCACCGATCGAGAAGGCGCCCGCGGCCGTTTCGATACGGACCGCGTCTTCCTTGGGAAACGGGTCGGTCGTCATAATGGCGCGCGCAGTATCGCTGCCGCGTCCGCGCGCGAGTTGGCCTGTCGCCGCCTTGATCCCCGACACGACCTTGCCCATCGGCAGGTTCACGCCAATGACGCCGGTGGAGGCGACGAGGACGTCCACGGCGGAACAACCGAGAGCGGCGGCCGCCTCGCGCGCCATGGCCTCCGCGTCCGCGAGCCCCTGACTTCCGGTACACGCGTTGGCGCAGCCGCTGTTCACGACAATAGCCCGCGCCAGTCCCGACGTCTGCTGAAGGTGCCGCTTCGACACGAGGACTGGCGCCGCCTGAGCGAGGTTCGTGGTGAACAGCCCTGCGGCCGAGGCGCGCTGCTCCGCCGCCACGACTGTCAGATCGAGAGCGCCCGCCTTCGCCTTGATCCCGCAGTGCAGGGCGGCGGACGTGAATCCGAGCGGAGCGGTGATACCGCCGTCGATGCGGGTGATGGCCGCACGAAGCGTAGACGTGTCAGCCATGAAACGGCGTCCCTTCGTAGTGTCCGCCTTTAGGCGGACCTCCGTAGAGGGGCAGCATAACTGCGTACTGACCGCACCGCCGGAACTGGGCGCAGGTTCCGCAATCCGCTGAAATCTTCTCCGGTATCCATGCGTGCGGAACGATCGAGAATCCAAGCTGCACGAAGTAGGCAGGCGCATGGGTGAACGCGCACAGCCGCTCG
This sequence comes from Vicinamibacteria bacterium, assembly GCA_025938035.1. The sequence continues at coordinate 41,208 of JAICQE010000009.1, read as the reverse complement.
AATCCGGCCAGTGCAGCGCGTGCAACCAGCGCATCGACCAGCCGTCCGCCGACCCCACCCGATCGCGCCGCCGCGCTGACCACCAGCGAACGCACCTCCGCCACGGTGCGGCTGAGCGGCGCCAGGTCGGCGCATCCGACGATTTCCCCATCGTCTACGGCGACGACGAAGCGATGGGTGTGGGCGCTGACTTCAGCCAGGCTGCGCGGCAACAGGTGTCCTTCGTTCAGATGCAGCGCGATCAGGTTGAAGATCTCGCGCGCGTCTTCGGGCGTGGCCTGCCGCAGGGTCAGCGGGCCGCTGCGGCCGGCCAGCGCCGGCACGGCGGAACGGCGCGCGTGCAGGGCGACAGCACCCGTCATGCGGGCACCTCGGATGCAATGGCGGCGAACACCTCATCGAGGACGTCGACGGCACGGTCGATGTCCGCCGCTTCGATGGTGAGCGGCGGAAGAAGACGGATCACCTTCTCATCGGTGCGGTTGACGAGCAGGCTGCGCTCGCGCGCCTGAGTCACGACAGGCAGCGCGTCGACGTTCAACTGCAGTCCGCGCATGACCCCTTCGCCACGAACCTCGACGATCGTCGGATGCTTCAAGGCGAGCGTGCGAAGCCGCCGCTCGAAGTGCGCGCCGACGGTCCTGACGTGCTCGATCAGCCCGTGATCCATCAACTGTTCCAACACGAAGGCCGCCGCCCGCGTCGCCAGCAGGTTGCCGCCGTACGTGCTGCCGTGATCGCCGGGGGAGATCGTCTGCGCCACGTGTTCCGCGACGAGCGCCGCTCCAATCGGCACGCCCGATCCGAGCGCCTTGCTGACGGAGATGAGGTCAGGCTGCCAACCGAGCGCCTGCGAATAGAACGGATAACCCGTGCGGCCGAGACCGGTCTGCACTTCGTCCGCGATCAGCAATGTTCCCGTTCGTTTACAGACGTCGCTGATCGCCCGTGCGAACTCGGCGGGCAGCGGCCGAATCCCGCCTTCGCCGCGGATCGGCTCGGCGATGACCGCCGCCGTCCCTTCGTTCACCGCGCTGGCCAAGAGATCAGGCCGCGTATCAGGCACGAACGTCACCGGCTCGATGAGCGGCAGGAAGGGCGCGCGATAGTGCTCGTCGTGGGTGATCGACAGTGCGCCCATCGTCCGGCCGCCAAAGGCGCCCTCGATGGCGACGAACCCGACGCGCCCTTTCACACCTTTGGTGTGCCAGTAGCGGCGGGCGAACTTCAGGCACGCTTCGTTCGCTTCAGCGCCGCTGTTGCAGAAGAACGCGCGCTGCAGTCCGGACAACGCGCTGAGGCGCGACGCCGCTTCCGCCTGGTACGGGTGGTAATAGAGGTTCGACGTGTGCAGCAGCGTCGACGCCTGATCGGCGATGGCCGCCGCGAGTCCCGGATGCGCGTGGCCGAGCGAGGCGACGCCGATGCCGGACACGAAATCGAGGTACTCGCGGCCGTCGACGTCGTAGAGACGCGGACCGCTGCCGCGGACGAACGCCACCGGCTGGCGCCTGTACGTCTGCAGCACGTGGCGGGACTCCCGCCCCAGAATGTCGTCCAGCGTCAGTTTCATCGCACCACCTGTGTGCACCCGCCACCGGGTGCCGTGTCAACCGCCAGCGCGTCGAATTTCGTCTGGCGTCCGTTCGCAATCACGACGTCGCGAACGCCGCCGGCCAGGGCCGCGCGGCATGCCTGCAGCTTGGCCACCATCCCCTTGTTCGCCGTTCCGGCCTTGATCAGCCGTGCCGCCTCGCGGCCGGTCATGCGGCCGATCGTGTGCCCGCGCTCGTCCAGCACGCCTGATGTTCCGCCGGCGATGACCAGCCGCCGTGCGCCGATCGCCTGCGCCAGATGAGACGCCAGCGTGTCGGCGTTGACGTTCATCAACCGGCCGTCACGCGTCGCCCCGACGCAGGCCACGATTGGTACGTACCCCCGTCCCAGCAGATCCGTCAGCAGCTGCGGCCTGCCGTTGGCGACGGGTGCGCCTACCAATCCGAGGTCCACACGTTCGCCGGCGACGGTCGTGATCGGCGCCGCGCGCTTCACCGTCGCCACGGTGGCGTCGGCCCCGGTCAGCCCCACCGGCCTGGCGCCTGCGCGCCGGACCGCCGCGACGAGGCGTGTGTTAATCGCGCCGGCGAGCACCGCCACGACCACGTCGAGCGTCGGCTCGTCCGTGACGCGCAGGCCATCCACCTGCCGTTTCGGAATGCCTGCCACCGCCAGCGCCGCGTCGATCTCCTTCCCGCCGCCATGCACGACAACCAGCGGCGTCCGGGCCGACAGGGCGGCGATCCCTCTGGCCATGTGACCGAGATCGTCAGCCTGCTCGAGCAGCTCCCCGCCGAGTTTGAGGACGATCGGAGCCCCGGCGCGCACGCGCGCCATTACAGGAGACCCGTGCGCTCGTCCACGCCGAGCATGATGTTCAGGTTCTGGACCGCAGATCCCGCCGCGCCCTTCACGAGATTGTCGAGCACCGCGACGATCACGGCCCGGGAGCCGGCTTCATCCACCTTCCACCCGATGTCGCAGAAGTTGGTGTGTGCGACGTGCTTGATCTCGGGGAGCGTCGTTCCCGTCAGACGCACGAATGGCGCATCGGCGTATGCGGCGTTGAGCGCCCCGGCGACTTGCGCTTCCGTGGTCCCCGAAGGGAGGGTGACGTAGATCGTCTCGAGAATGCCGCGGTCGAGCGGAACGAGATGCGGAACGAACGTCACCGGCGCGGACAGCTCCTGCTCCATCTCGGCGGTGTGCCGATGCCCGAAGATGCCGTACGCCGCGACGCTGCCGTGGTTTTCCGAAAAGTGCGTGCGGTCGCTTGGCGTCTTCCCCGCGCCGGAGACGCCCGACTTCGCGTCCACGACGACCGGGCCGGCGAGCAGGCCGGCATCGGCCAGCGGCGAAAGCGCCATCAGCGCGGCGGTCGGGTAGCAGCCCGGGTTGGATAGGAGGCGCGCGTCGCGGATGGCCTCGCGGTTCCGCTCCGAGAACCCGTAGACGGTGCCGGACGGCAGCGCCGCCGTCGCCGGGTACCACCGTTGCCGCGCGGCGTCGTCGCGAATCCGGAAGGCGCCGGAGAGATCGATGACACGGCGGCCCCGTTCGACGAGCGCCGGGGCGAGCTCAGCGGAGGCGGCTTCCGGCAGCGCGAGAAAGACGATATCGGCATCCGCGACGAGCTTCTCGACGTCCAGCGGCACGACCGTCCCGTCCCAGATGCGGGCCAGCGCGGGCATCGGCCGGGGCGCGCTGGCTGCGCCGGACGACATCGCCGTCGTCAGCGTGACCGCCGGATGGCGCGCAAGAATGCGCAGCAGCTCCTGTCCGGCGTAGCCGGTGGCGCCGGCGATGGCGACGCGCGTGCGGGTGCCGGGCGGCGTGCCGGCTGGCGACGGGAGCGGAGCGGCGATTGGCATCCTCTGTAGTGTAGCGCTCTGTGCCGCCTTGAGGCGGACCGGAAAAAAGTATATTTATACAGTTCGGTGCATAATCAGTCAAGGCCGCCGGGAGGGCCTGAACCGCGATGAAAGCGCGCCGTCAGTCGGCCATCGTCGACATCATCCATCGCTCGCCGGTGCGCAGCCAGGAGCAGCTGCGCCGCAGCATGCGCAAGGCCGGATTCGACGTGACGCAGGCGACCTTGTCGCGCGACATCCGCGACCTCGGCCTGGTGAAGGGCGGCGCCGACGGTGCCTACCAGGCGCCGCCGCTGCATCCGCGGACGCCGCAGAACGGGCAGTCGCTGCTGCATCGCGCCGCCGCCGATTATCTGACCCGCGTCGATCGCGTGCAGCAGCTCGTCGTGCTGCGCACCGGACCGGGCCAGGCGCAGCTGCTGGGCGTGGCCATCGATGCCGCCAGCCTCCCGGAAGTCGTCGGCACGCTGGCCGGCGACGACACGATACTCGTCATCGCGCGCGACACGCGCCGCGCGCGCGCGCTCGTCAAGCGCTTCGAACAGCTCTGAGGAATCACATCGTGAACAGAAGACGCATCGTGCTGGCCTTCGCGGGTGATACGCGATCGTGCGCTGCCGTGAAGTGGCTGGCCGAGTCGTGCCGCGCGGACGTCGCCGCGCTCGTCGTCGACGTTGGCCAGCCGGACGATCTCGAGGAAATCCGCGCCCGTGCGATCGCCTGTGGCGCGGTGCGGGCGCACGTTCTCGATCGGTGCGAGGCGTTCGCGCGCGACGTGATTGTGCCGGCGGCGGCCGCGCCGGCGCCGCCGGATGGCGAAGCGCTGCGGCGGCTGCCGCATCCGGTGATTGCCGCGGCCCTCCTCGAGGTCGCCGCCATCGAAGGGGCAAATGCGGTCGCCTACGCGTCGACCGACCAATCGCTCGCCGAACACATCGGCGCGATCGACCCGGCGATGAACGTCATCGTGCCACCCGCCGAGTCGCCGGAGACGAGCGCGGTTCGCGCCGGCGGCCATCTTCTGCTGCGGCCACCCGCATACACCGCCTCGGAGCCCGCGCACGTCACGATCGAGTTTCACGATCGCGTGCCCGTTTCGGTGAATGGTGTGCCCTTGGGGCTGCGCGAGCTGATTGAAATCCTGTCGCTGATCGGCGGTGAGTACGCGGCCGCAACCGCGGAAGCGCCGGCGCTCGACCTGCTGCGCGCGGCGTACAGCGCGTGCGGCGGTCGCGGCTCGATCACACTGCAGCTGCACCCTGCGCAGCCCGTCCCGGTGAATAGCTGATGACGCTCTGGTCCGGCCGTTTCGATACCGCCCCCGATCCCGCGGCCTTCGATTTCGGCGTCTCCTTCGGCTTCGATCGACTGCTGTTCGAAGACGACGTCACCGGCAGCATTGCGTGGGCCGAAGCGCTCGAGGCGGCCGGAATGCTCGGGCCGGACGACGCCCGGGCAATCGTGGCGGCGCTCAGGGAGATCCTCGAGGAAGGCCGCCGCAGCCCGGAGTCGGTCGCCGGTCCGGACGAAGACGTGCACAGCTTCGTCGAGCGGCGACTGATTGAACGGATCGGTGACGCGGGCCGGCGCCTGCATACGGGCCGGTCCCGTAACGAGCAGGTCTCGCTCGACCTCCGCCTGTACTTGCGTCGCCGCATTCCGCTGCTGCAGAAGGATCTGGTCACGCTCGTTGCCGCGTGCGCCGATCAGGCGGAGCGCGCCGCGTCCGCGCTCATGCCGTCGTACACGCACTTCCGCCGGGCACAGCCGGTGCTCGTCTCACACTTCTTCCTGTCGCACGCGTCGGCGCTCCGGCGCGATTTTGCGCGGCTGGCGGCCGCCTCCGTCGAAGCCGACGCGCTGCCGCTCGGTTCGGGTGCGGTGGCCGGTACGAGCTATCCGGTGGACACGGCGCGCCTGGCGAAGGCGCTCGGTTTTTCGCGCGTCGTTCCGAACAGCATGGATGCCTCGTCCGATCGGGACTTCGTTGCTGCCTTCCTGTATGCCGTATCGCTGGCGATGGTGCACCTCAGCCGGCTGGCGGAGGACCTCATCATCTTCACCGGCGAGGAACACGGTTTCTTCGAGCTGGCGGATGCCTCGGCGACGGGCAGCAGCATGATGCCGCAAAAGAAAAACCCGGACCCGCTGGAGCTCGTGCGGGGCAAGACCGGACGCGCCGTCGGCCGCCTGACGGGTTGGCTCGTCACGATGAAGGGACTGCCCACCGGGTACAACAAGGATCTTCAGGAAGACAAGGAAGCGGTCTTCGACGCCGAATCGACCCTGGCCGTATCCCTTCGCGCCGTCCATGCCGTGGTGGCGCGGCTGACGCTCAATGCCGAGCGCTCGGGGCGCGCCGCCTCCGGTCTGCTGCTCGCCACCGACGTGGCGGACTACCTCACCACGCGGGGAATGCCGTTCCGGCGCGCCCATGAGGTCGTCGGCGCAATGGTCCGGCGGCTGGTCACGGAAGGGCGGGACTTCAGCGACCTGACGATGGGCGAGTGGAGGGAGGCGAGCGAAATGTTCGGCGACGACGCTCCGCTGGCGGCGACCGCCCTTGCCTCGGTCAAGGCTCGACGGACTCCGCAGTCGACGAATCCGGATGCCGTAACGGCCGCTCTGGCCGAATGCCATGCGTGGATAAAGTCCGTCAGTTGACGTTTTTCACGGGGTTTCTTTGGGATTTGGGGTTTGGATTTGGGATTTGGAATTCCCCCTTTCCCTGCTAGACTTTCCCGACACCCGCACCAGCCCGCCTGCGTCATCGCTTCGGTGGGCTAGCTTCCGCCTTCGCCGGGGGCTTCGGCGGACGCGTTTTCCGCCTTCGCCAGGGGGCTACGGCGGACGAGCTCACATCCCGCCTGACGGAATCGGTTCCGGGGGATTTCATGCAGCAACGCCGGCTTCGGCTCGGTGACATTCTGGACGACTACTGTCCGCGCGAGCGCCGCATCACCAACCATGCGGTCGTGGCGATGATCGAAGACACCGTCAAGCAGACACGGTGCACGACGTGCGACGCGGAGCATGAGTACAAAGAGGCCAAAGTGCCCGCGGCGCGGCGTCGCAAGACCGGCCCGCTCGAGGCGCAACTGGTCGAGGGCTCGAACCGGGCTGCAGAGGTCGCGGACGTTCAGTCCTCCGAGGAGCCGACGGTGATCGTCGACGACGTTGCCGAAGTCGCCGAAACCATCGAGCCGGAAGCCGGAAGTCAGGACGAACGTGCCGCGGCTCCCGCATCCGATCAGCCAGCCGCCGAGCCGATCGAGGAAACGGATGCAGACCGCGATGAATGGCCGGTCCATCGGCCGCTGATTCGCGCCACGCTGCCGCGGCCGGAAGGTCACACCCCGGAGCGCAAGGCGCCCGACTTTACGTTCCGCCCGTCCGGCGGCAAGTTCGATTCACGCAACGGGCAGCGCCACCGCGGCGGCGGCCATCGCCAGCGTAACGCCCACGGGCAGTCCCAGTCGGGCCAGTCTCGATTCGGCGGCCAGCGAGGTCCCGGCTACGGCGGCGGCGGGCCGCAGGGCCAGCGCCACGGCAACCGATCCGGGCAGGGTGGCGGCGCCGGCCGTCCCGGACAGGGGCGCGGCGGCCAACGGCCGGGCGGCGGCGGCCGGAAACGCGGCCGGTAACTTCCCTGGTCCTTGGTCCTGTGTTCTTAGTCCCAGGTCCGTCCTTAGTCCCAGGTCCGTCCTTGGTCCCAGGTGCTTGGTGCGCTTGGCTGGAGGCTGCCGCACGGACTAAGGACCAAGGACCCGGAGCGGACGAGGGACGAAGAACGGACTAAGCACGAAGGACTACGCACCAAGGACAACGGATGGCCGATTTCTCCGGAAAACACGGGCTCGTCGTCGGCGTCGCCAACAAGCGTTCCATTGCGTGGGCAATCGCTCAGGTGACCGCGCTGCGCGGCGCCCGGCTCGCGCTCACCTATCAGGGCCGGTTCGAAGAGCACGTGCACGAGCTGTCGCAGGGGCTCGAGTCGCCCCTCGTCCTTCCGTGTGACGTCAGCTCCGACGCAGACATCGAGGCGGTGTTCGCTCGCGTCGATCGCGATTTCGGCGGACTCGACTTCGTGGTGCACGGCGCGGCGTTCGCGCCGCGCGAGGAACTGTCCGCACCCTTCTCGATGACCACGCGCGATGGCTTCCGCACGGCGCTCGACATTTCGACCTATTCGCTGATCGCGTTGACGCGCGGCGCGCTGCCGCTGATGGAGAAGCGCGGCGGCGGCAGCATCCTGACGCTCAGCTATCTGGGCAGCGAGCGGGTGTTTCCGAACTACAACGTGATGGGTGTCGCCAAGGCGGCGCTCGAAGCGTCGGTGCGGTATCTGGCGGCGGACGTCGGTCCGAAGAACGTCCGCGTCAACGCGGTCTCCGCCGGACCGATCAAGACGCTGGCGGCGGCCGGCATCTCCGGCTTCTCCAACATTCTTAACATCTACAAGGACCGCGCGCCGCTGCGGCGAAACGTGGACACCGTCGAAGTTGCCGAAGCGGGAGCGTTTCTGCTGAGCGACGCCGGCAAGGGCATCACCGGCGAGGTGCTGCTCGTGGACGCAGGCTTCCACGTGACCGGCATGTAGAATCCGGCTTCAGCCGGATAGTACGGAGTGTCCGCCAGCCTTCGCGCTGTCGCGCTTCGGCGAGGCAGGCTCTTCAGGCGGATCCTACGGTTCAGACCCGCGGGACGACCCACGCCTCGGTTCGTATCGCCTCGGCCGGCACGCCGAGCGCCGCCAGCGTCGATACCGACTCGTTGACCATGGCGCGCGGTCCGCAGACGAAGCACAGCGTCTGTGCCGGGTCGTGGACGACGCTTTCGAAATGCGATCGGCCGATACGCCCGCGGCCGCCCGCCCACGCCGTGCTGTCGTCCCGCGTGACGGTCTGGTGCAGTTCCAGGCATCCGCGTGATTCGTGGCCGCGCAGCTCCTCGATGAAGGCGAACTCGTCGCCGTTGCGTGCGCTGTAGAGCAGCGACAGGCGGGGTCGCGCGCCTGCCGACGGCAGCCGTGGTGACGGCGGGTCGCCGCGCAGTACGTGATCGATCATCGCCCGCAGCGGCGCGATACCCGTACCGCCGGCGACGAAGAGGAGCGGCTGCTCCGGCGGCTCCACCGGAAACAGAAACGTTCCCAGCGGGCCTTCGAGATCGATTGAACTTCCGGGAACGAGATCCGGGAGGTGGGGACCGAGGGTCCCGTCTGCCTCGAGTGCGATGAGCAGCTCCAGGGTTCGCGTCTCGGCCGCCCGCTCCGGCGACGACGCGATGGAGTACGGCCTGCGGGGCACTCCGCGCGTTCCGATGAGCACCGCCTGACCGGGTCTGAAGTCGAAGGGCTGCCGCCGGAGGTCGAGCGTCAGCAGACGCGAGCGCGGCGTCACCGGTGCCACGCTCACCAGCGGGACGGATACCGTTGGCACTAAAGCGAAGTGTACTCGCACGGGCCGACCTGAAGGTCGGCCTCTACGATCAGGCGACCGACGCGTCGTACTCCGGAACGGGACCGCTCTCCACGCGGGCGGCGCTGAGCTGCCGCTGCACGTCGCGCCGGCGGGCGCTCTTGTCCTGATACATCCGCCGGTCGGCGGCGGCGAGCAGCGACTCATAGGTCTCGCCGTCATGCGGGAAGACGGCGGCGCCGACGCTGATCGACATCGGCACCTGCGTGCCGGGCGCCGGCTCGAAGACGATCTGCTCGACCCCGCGCTGGAGTTCGCGGCGCTTGTTCTCCGCCTCGTCGCGGCTGCAGCCGGCGAGCACGATGACGAATTCGTCGCCGGCATACCGCGCGCACACGTCGTAGGGACGCACCAGCGCGCGCAGCACGTTGGAAACCTCACGCAGCGCGCGATCGCCTGCGTGATGGCCGTAGGTGTCGTTGATGTCCTTGAACCCGTTCAGGTCGAGCACCAGGATCGAGACCTCGGCGCCGAGCCGGTGCGTCCGCGCCAGCTCACGCGTCAGGTGACGGAACATGAACCGCGTGTTCGGAAGGCCAGTGAGCGGGTCGGTCAGGGATGCCTCGTGGGTCTGGTCGAATACGATCGCGTTGCGGATCACGGCAGACGCCTGTTCGCACACACGGTCCAGCAGGCGGCGGTGATCATCGCAGTAGAAGGCTTCGGCTGTGTGGTAAACGGCAAGCACCCCGATCACGGCGTTGCCGGAGATGAGCGGGCAGACCAGTGCCGATTCCAGCGCGGTCTGGAGCACTGAACCCGCGGCGTTGAAATCCGCGCTCGGACGTCCGTTGACGAGCGGACGCCGGTTGCGGGCGACCCATCCGGTCAATCCCTGACCGTTCTTCAGCACCAGCTGCTGCAGGAGCTCCGCGTCCGTGCCCGACGCGAAGCGGCACTGCAGCGTGTCATCGTCCTCGGAGTACAGGAACAGCGAGCAGGTTGAGAAAGGCACGACGCGACTGAGCTTCGACGCGATGTGGCCCATCGTCTCCGTGACACCGAGCGTTGTCCCCATCGACTGTGCCAGCTCGTACAGGGCGTAGATCTCTCGGTGGGCGACGGCGATGTCCTCGAAGACGGACGCTCGTGACATCGCCGCGGCACGCGGAGAACCGGCGATCGGCGCGCCCTCGCTCGCCGGCATCGCCGGCATCGGGCGCGGACGTTCCATGATGGCGCCTTCCATCTGCGAGCGAAGTTCCGGCAGGATGCGCAGGAACGCATCTACAGCCAGCGGATCGAGCGCTTTGCCGGCTTCCTCCTGGATCAGTGCGGCGGCGGCGTCGATCGACAGCGGCTTGTGGTACGGCCGGTCGGACGTCAGGGCGTCGAAGTAGTCCACGAGGCACAGGATCCGGGCGCCGAGCGGGATCTGTTCCCCTTTCAGCCCCATCGGATAGCCGCGCCCGTCCCACCGCTCGTGGTGGTGGAGCACCAGCGGCGCGACGGGATACGGGAAGGGGACCGCGTTGATGATGTCCGCGCCAATTTGCGGATGCATGCGGACCTTCTGGAACTCGTCGGGCGTCAGCGGTCCAGGCTTGGCCAGGATGTGCTCGGGCACGGCCAGCTTGCCGATGTCGTGCAGCAGCGCCGCCGTCTTGACCGCCTGCTGGTCGGCCTCCGACATGCCGAGCGCCCGCGCCAGCGAGCTGGCGTAGAGCTCGACGCGTCCAACGTGGTTGTACGTGGTCTGATCTTTGGCGTCGATCGCGAGCGCCAGCGCTTCGATGGTGGCGAGATGGAGCTCGCTCATCTGCCGCGCGCGCTGACGCTCCTCCTCGAGCCGTCCCGCGAGCGTGCGCTTAGCTCGGTAGGTGCGGTACCAGAAGGTCGCGACCAGCAGCACGCTGGCGATCAGCCAGTATGACAGCTGGGACACGGCCGTGACCTAGCGCGACGTGCCCGGCAGCCAGATGATGGTGATGCGCGTTCTCATTGGGTCCTCGATGCCGTTACCGCACGGGCGCGGACCAGACCACCTGGTCCTGCAGCGACGTGCTCCAGACGATGTTCGTGCTCCAGACGATGTTGGTGCTCCAGACGATGTTGCTGTCGGGATCGGAGGCGCGGGTGCTCCACACGATGTTGGAGTCGCCTCCGGCGCGGGTGCTCCAGACGATGTTGCCGTCGCTGCTGCGCGTGCTCCAGACGATGTTGCCGTCGGCGGAATCGCGGCCCGTGCTCCAGACGATGTTGCCGTCGCCCCACGAGCGCGTGCTCCACACGATGTTGGCGTCCTCGAGCGCGCGCGTGCTCCAGACGATGTTCTCGTCGCCGCGCGCGGTGCCCCAGACGTTGTCGCCCGTGCGGTCGCCCCACCGGACGTTGCGGCAGTTGCGCCCGCCGCAGTCGGTGCCCCACACGATGTTGTCGATGAAGGCCGTGCTCCAGACGATGTTGCCGTCGCTGCTGCGGGTGCTCCAGACGATGTTGCCGTCGCCGCGTCCCGTCGTGCTCCAGACGATGTTGCCGTCGCCGACGTCGCGGGCGGTGCTCCACACGATGTTGCCGTCGGCGTCGCGTCCGGTGCTCCACACGATGTTCTGATCGGCGCCGGCGGTGCTCCAGACGATATTGCCGTCCTCGCCGTTGCGCGCCGTGCTCCAGACGATGTTGCCGTCGCCCCGCGTGCTCCAGACGATGTTGGTGCCCCAGACCACCGACGCGCCCGATGGCGTCGTCAGCGCGCCCCACGACACGTCAAGCGCCCAGGCGTTGCTGCCCGGCAGCGGCAGGCCACCGGTGACGAGGTAGTTGCCCCACATGATGTGGCGCGCCCACGGAACGACCTCGCCGGCGATGTCGTCCGACATCGTGCCGAGGCCCTCGCCCGTGCGGAAGAACGCGGCAAGCCGGACGGCGCCCTTCGCGTTGAGCAGCCCCGCGCCCTGCGCGAGCGGCGTTTCGCCGGTCAGATCCTGCGCGGTGTACTGCAGGATTGCTTTCACCGCATTCGGCGTCAGCGCAGGGTTCGCCTCGAGCATCAGCGCCACGGTGCCGGCGACGACAGGCGCCGCCATGCTGGTGCCGCTCAGGCTCAGGTACGGCTTGAACGGCGTATGCACCGTGCCGTCGAGCAGATAGTTGGTGAACAGCCCGTACAGCGTGCTCTGCGCGGCGCTCAGCGATTCGATGCCGACGCCCGGCGCGATCACGTCCGGCTTGGCCGTGAAGTCGATCCACGTCGGGCCCCGCGAGCTGAACGCGGCGATGGCATCGTCACTGCGGTGCGCCGTCCCGTTGTGGCTGCTGGCGCCGACCGTGAGGACCCACGGCGCGTTGCCGGGCGACGTGATGCCGCCGAACTGCGTCGCGCCGTCGGCGTTCCGCCCGAGGTTGCCCGCCGAGGCGACGACGACGATTCCCGCCTGCGTCGCACGGCGCGCGGCGAGTGTCAGCGGATCGTCGAAGTACGACTCGGTGGCGGCCGCGGCGACCGACAGGTTGATGACGCGGAGGTTGTAGCTGGAGCGTACTGCGATCGCGTAGTCGATCGCCGCGATCACGTCGCTGATGTATCCGTTGCCGTTGCCGTCGAGCACGCGCAGGCCGATCAGGTCGGCGCCGGGCGCAACGCCGGTACGGCGGCCATCCGAGTCGGCGCCGGAGCCGGCGATGATGCCGGCCACATGGGTGCCGTGACCGTAGTCGTCGGTCGCCAGATCCGTGCTGTTACCGCTCGACGGGCGCGTGAAGTCTTTGAAGTGAACGATGGCCGTGTCGGCGTTGTGGCTGCGGTCGGTGTAGAGGTCGTCGTGATACGACGTGATGCCGGAGTCGATCACCGCGACGCCGATGCCGCGGCCGGTGAGGCCGAACTCTTCGCGGGCAAGGGCGGCGCCCACCGCCGAACCCGTGCGCTCGAGCGTCGGGAACGCCGGCCGATCGGCCCAGACCTTCTTGACCCGTCCGTCGGCGGCCAGGCTGACGAGTGCCGTGTTTTCCACTTCGCCCGCCTGCATCTGCTGTCCGACGCGGCGCCCGGTCGTCCCGCGGCCGAAGACGCGACCGTCCGGCTCGCCGGTGAACTCCACGATGACCCGCGACCAGCCGGCCAGACGCGTCGAACGATCGCGCAGGACCGCGTCCAGCTTGCCGTCCTGCTGCGCGGCAGCAAGCGACGGAACGCCGGCGACAAGTACGACGGCCGCGACAAGACGGCCAAGGAAAGAAAGTGCAATTCGGTTTTTCATGAGCGCGAACTGAGCGATGGCAAGAGCTCTGCCGCACCCGGAGGCCGCCTTTCGACGGCGTTTAAATGCTTGTATGTGAACGGGTTAATGCGTGTTCAGACGGTCTGGAAATTACTGGACGTCATCAACCGTGTGCAGTTCCTGCGCACTGGCCGAAGTGCGAGGTACGCGCAAACTGCTAACTCCGAAGGAGAAATCGTTGCGATGTCGCGTCCCGGCACAGTGGTGAACACTGAAACGTGCTGCGCACATCTGCGGAGATCGACACTGACGCCGTCAACGCAATCGCAGAATTCATCACGAGGTTTCCCGCTGTGGCCGGAAGGGATTCTGAGTTGTGCAGATTTTCTGCGCCCGCGCTGAAACGTGCGTCTCCGCGCAGCGCGCGATGGGTCGAACCGGACGCCTATCGTCCTGGTCTGTTTCGAGACAGCTTCGGCTCGGGCCTGAGGTTGTATTCGACGATCTTCCGATAGAGGGTTCCGCGGCTGATGTCGAGCACGCGGGCCGCTTCCTTCTTGTTCCAGTCGGCCGATTCGAGCACCCGGACCACGTGGTCGCGCTCGTTCTCCGCCAGCGTCTGCAGCCGCCGGGATTCCGACGTCTGCATCGGCGCCACGACGTGGGCGTGAAGGAACTCGATGTCCGTGTCGCGGATGATGCGGCCGGGCGCCGAGAGCGCCGCGCGCGAGACGGTGCTTTCGAGCTCGCGGATGTTTCCCGGCCATGGGTACGCCTGCAGCCGCGTGAGCGCTTCCGGGGAGAACGACTTCGCGTCGAGCGGCATGCCGTTGGCCGCGCAGTAGCGGGCGACGAACTTCGTTGCCAGGACTGGAATGTCGATCGGGCGTTCGCGCAGCGAGGGCAGGCGAATCGAGAAGGCGTTGACGCGGTAGTACAGGTCCTCGCGGAAACGGCTGTCGCGGACGAACTGATCGAGCGGGCGGTTGGTGGCCGAAATCAGCCGGAAATCGACCTGCACGGACTTCTGGCCGCCGAGGCGCTCGAAACGCCGGTCCTCGAGGACGCGCAGCAGCTTGGCCTGAGCGACGAGCGACAGATCGCCGATCTCGTCGAGGAACAGCGTTCCGTCGTTGGCCAGTTCCACGCGCCCCGGCTTGCGGTCGTGGGCGCCTGTGAAGGCGCCCTTCTCGTAGCCGAAAATTTCCGATTCGAACAGCGTGTCCGGCAGCGCCGCGCAGTTGACGGCCTGGAAGTTTTCGCGCCCGCGGCGGCTCAGCTCGTGGATCATCCGTGCCACGACTTCCTTGCCCGATCCCGTCGGTCCGAGGATCAGCACCGAAATGTCCGATTTGGCGGCGGTGCGAATCCATTCGAAGACGATGAGCATCTTCTCGTCGCGGCCGATCATTTCGCGGAATCGCTGGACGGACGGCGCCTGGTCTTCCATGCTCACCGTTGCACGGCGTTCCAGGAACGTGTCGAGCAGCCGGCGGCGGTCGTCGTCCACGTCAACCACAATCGCGTAGCGCGACGGATCAGCCGCCGTCGGAGCGACGACGCCGAAGTCGACGAGTTCCTTGACGCAGTTGTCCACGTCGAGCCGCAGCCGGCCGAACGTCGTCATCAACGCTTCGACGTCGAAGGAGTCGTCGGGGCGTGCGCTCAGGAATCTGAGAATGCCCGCGCGCAGCGGCGATTGCACCAGCGTACGAAACCGCCCCTCGACATCGGGGAGGCGGTCGTGACGTGTCTGGGTGGGTTTTACGGTTGTCACGCTCATGCCGTCGGCGACTTTTGGAAAGACCACGCGTGACTTTTATCGGCTGTTGCGAGGATCGTCGACAGCGCGCCGCGGCGCGCGAAATCGACCGCCGACCTCCGCTGAAGCTACGGCGGGCAAGCAACCGAGTGCTAAGCTAGCCAACGCAATGCCGTACCGTGCACCTGGATCTCCTGAGAAAGCCCGTCCGAACTACCTCTCGGGCAAGCCGATCCGCTATTACCGTCCGCGCGGAAGCGCCGACGTGCGCCAGCTGATCGAGGACGGATTCCAGGCGTTCAATGCGGCGCGTCTCGGTGAAGCGTGCCGGATCTTCACCGACAAGATGCTGCTGCCGGAAAACGACACGACGATCGGGCTGACGGTAGCCGGCGCGCTGACTCCGGCCGGGCTTGGTGGCTGCATCGTCGAGCTGATGGAGCGGGGTCTGGTCGACTTCGTGATCAGCACCGGAGCGAATCTCTACCACGATCTGCACTATGCGCTGAATTTCACGTTGCATCGCGGATCGCCGTTCGTCAACGACGTGGAGCTGTACGAAGAGGGAGTGATCCGGATCTACGACGTGCTGTTCCCTTCGACGGTCCTTCTCGAGACGGACGCCTACATTCGTGACTTTCTCGTCCGGTCGGGTCTCGATGGACCGCTCTCGACGGCCGAGTTCCACTACGCGCTCGGGCGCGATCTGCTCGAGCGGCAGCCCGGATGCCAGGAGCACTCCGTGGTGGCCGCGGCGGCCGCCGCCGGCGTGCCGCTCTACACGTCGTCGCCCGGCGACAGTTCAATCGGAATGAACATCGCCTTTCACGAGCTGATGAACGACAGCCGGCTGATGATTGATCCCAACAAGGATGTGAACGAGGTCTGCGCATTCATCCTGGCGGGCAAGAAGAACGGCTGCGTGATCCTCGGCGGCGGTTCGCCGAAGAACTTCTACCTGCAGGGGCAGCCGACGTTGTGGGAGGTCTACGGAATCCCCAAGGGCGGCAACGACTTCTTCATCCAGATCACGACCGATCAGGTGGTCTGGGGCGGACTGTCCGGCGCTACGCCGGCCGAGGCCGTCAGCTGGGGCAAGGTCAACCCGGGCGTGCTCCCGGATACCGCTGTCGCCTACGTCGACTCGACGATCGGGTTTCCCTTGTTTTGCGAGTACGTCATCGGGGCGTCAACCGGCCGGCGTCAGCGCAAGGAGCTTGTCCACAAGCGGGCGGATCTGGTGGCGGCGCTCAAGCGTGAGGCGTCCGCGGCCCGACGCGAGCACCCGCAGCCTCACGAACCGCTGGAGACCATGCCTGACTTGGAGAGGCATAGATGAATGCAGAATTCTGAATTGTGAATTCTGAATTGCGAAGCATGGGAACTCTGGCTTCGGAACTCGGTCCCGTCGTCGACCGCACGCAGCTGCAGCCGCGCATCTACGTTGACGCGAACATGCCGGCCGGCCTCGTCGGCTTCATGCGCCAGTCGCTCGCCTGGGACGTTCTGTTCGTGATCGAGCACGACGATCTCCGCCGCGCCCGCGACGGCGAGCATTACCGCCTCGCGCGTCAGCTTCGACGGACGCTGATCACGCTCGACCGCGATTACCTCGACGATCGCCGGTTCCCTCCGGACGAAAGCGGTGGCGTGATCGTACTGATGGCGCCGGAGGAACGCGGCTATCTGAACCTCCTCAAGCGGCTCGATAAGGAAATTTTCCGCCCCGAACGATCCGAACGATCCGAACGATCCGAACGAGTCGAACGACTCGAACGACTCGAACGACCCGAACGATCCGAACGACTGCCGTTGGAAGGGCGCAAGCTCCACGTGCACGTCGACTGGCAAGGTTCGCCGGGCGTTCCGAGCTGAGAAGTCGCGCCCGGCATGATCGTCCTCAATGGCGGCGACGTCGTACTGCCCGGCAAGATTCGCGAGCGTGCGTCCATCATCCTCGACGACAGCCGCATTGCGGCCGTTTCGGCGGCGCCAGCCGCGCCTGCGGGTGCGGCGATCGTCGACGTCTCCGACTGCTACGTCGTTCCCGGGTTCATCGACGTGCACGTGCACGGCATCGCCGGTCATGACACGCTCGACGGCGGAGACGTAGTCGCGCGGATCGCCGGTGAGCTGCCGCGTTATGGCGTCACCGCCTTTTGTCCCACCACCGTGGCGTGCGGCCCGGACGATCTGCAGCTCTTTCTGGAACAGGTGAGCGCCGCCGCCGGCGCGCCGCGCGCGAATGCCGCTCGCGTGCTGCCGGCGCACCTCGAGAGCAATTTCATCAACCCCGACTTCCGCGGCGCACAGCCGCTCAAGTGCCTCAGGACGCCGGACGAGCATCGCGGTGCCGTGGCATGGCCGTTCACCGGCCCGCAGATTCTCGACGTCATCGAACACGCACGCCCCAGCGTCGGTATCGTCACGCTGGCGCCGGAGCTTCCCGGCGGGATCGATCTGGTACGGGCGCTCACAGGCGCGGGCCATATCGTGTCTCTGGGGCACTCGGGTGCGGATTTCGACACGGCGGTCGCGGCAATCGAGGCGGGTGCGAGACATGCCACGCATCTCTTCAACCGGATGACGCCAATCGCCCATCGTGCTCCGGGACTGGCGGGCGCGGTCCTTGCGCGTCATGACGTTTCAGCCGAGCTGATTTGCGACGGATACCATGTGCACCCGGCGATGTGTGCGGTCGCCATCGGTGCGAAGGGACCGTCTGGCGTCATGGCCATCACCGACGCGACCTCCGGCGCCGGCCAGCCTGTGGGTTCGGCCGCTGTGCTCGGCGGACAGACGATTCACGTTCGTGACGAGGCGGCGTTTCTCGACGATGGAACACTGGCGGGGAGCACGTTGACGATGGATCGCGCCTTCCGGAACCTCGTCACGGCGTTCCGGCAGCCGGTAATCGATGCCGTGCTCATGTGCTCGACCACACCTGCCCGCCAGTTGGGCCTTGGCCAGCTCGGACGGATCGCTGAAGGCGCGCAGGCCGACGTCGTCGTGCTCGACCGTGATCTTCGAGTCGTTCGCACCTTCGTCGGCGGGACCCAGGTCTGGCCGCACACCCCGCTCCCGGCCGGGTGAACATCGAACCACGCCGACGCGTCTAAGCTGCCATGAAGAACCTCGCCCTTTGCCTGCTTGGGTCGGCCGCACTTGCCAGCGCCGCCTGCACCATCGACGTGCACGGAATGGATGGTCAGGGTGTCACTGTTCGCGAGCAGAGACGCATCCCGCTGACGGGCAGTCCCAACGTGACGATTCGGACCTTCGACGGCTCCATCGAGCTGCGGTCGTGGGATCGCGACGAAATCCTGCTCGACATCGAGCGGCGCGCTGAAACGGCGGTAGACGCGAAAGTGATCGAGGTCGAGACATCCGAGGCCGGCGGTAACGTGCTGATCGAAGCGAAACACCCCGATCGCCGGGGCTTTCTGCTGCATATGCACCGTTCCCCGAGCGTTCGCATGATGGTCACGGTTCCGCGCACGCTGAATCTCGAAGCGCGAACGGCAGACGGTTCCATCGACGCCCGCGATCTGTCCGGCCGGCTCGAGCTGAGGACCGGCGACGGTTCGGTGCGGTTGCAGCGGATCGATGGTGACATCACCGTCAGTACTGGCGACGGGTCCGTGTCGGCGCGCGAGCTCGGTGGAATGGTGGTCGTCAGTACCGGCGATGGCGGCGTGGACATGAGCGGCCGGTTCGGCGCACTGCGGGCGCATACCGGCGACGGTTCAATCGCGATCGATGCTCTGGCTGGAAGCACGATGCAGCGTGAGTGGACGATCAGCTCGGGCGATGGCGGCGTCACGATCCGCCTGCCGCCCGATTTCAACGCGGACGTTGACGCGCGGACGGGAGATGGGGCGATCTCAGCGAGCGGCGACATCGCTCTGACACGTCCCGTCGGGGAAGGCCAGCGCCGGCGTGTCATGCGCGGACAGGTTGGCGCCGGCGGAGAGGTGCTGACGCTTCGCACGGGCGACGGCTCGATCAGAATCGTCGCGCGGTAGAGGGCCCTTACTGATCGTGGCGCGAACCCTTCGGGTTCGCGAGGCGAGCCTGAAAGGCTCGCCCCACAAAATCCCCCTCATCGTACTGGCGCGGTCGCGTACTCGGTCCGATCGTCGATGCCAGCTTCCAGAAAGGCATCGCGGCGTTCGCGGCACTTGCTGCACAGACCGCAATGCCGTCCCGCCTGTGGGTTCATACACGAGAGCGTCAGCTCCAGCGGAACCCCCAACTCGAGACCCAGCCGGACGACATCACGTTTTTCCATCGTGGCGAACGGCGTGCCGATCTCGATCGTGTGATTGAGGCCGAGCGAGAGCGCGCGGCCCATCGCGGCGAAGAATTCCGCGGTCGCGTCGGGGAACGGATTGTGTGCGAGGGTGGCCAGGACGACGCGGTGCAGGTCGTGCTGCGCGCAGTAGATGGCCGCCTTGCTGAGCAGCATGATGTTCCGGCCCGTCAGGTACACGTCCTCGTCCGGGGTGTCGAACGCCGGCGGCTGTCCGGTCAGCGCCCAGTGCGTGGCGGGGTACAAGTCCCGCGCGGTAAAGGTGAGGCGGGTAAGCGATTCAACGCCGGCGAAGGCCGGCGCGGCGAGCAGACGGCTGGTCGCTTCGAGTTCCTCGGCTTCCCAGGCCAGCCCGCAACTCACGTACACGGCATGAACGCCACCGTTCCGCGCCTCGGCGGCGGCAAGCACGGCGCTGTCGAGTCCGGCGGAGAACAGCACGGCACTCGCCGGCCTGACCGGCCCGATCGGCGCAGTTTGAGTCAACGGCACAGCCTCGCGGCACTAACATTACAGTTCTATGTACTCCGTCACCAAGAGGATCGAGTTCTGCTACGGCCATCGATTGATGGATTACGACGGCGTGTGCCGTCATCCGCACGGCCACAACGCCATCGTCGAAATAGACGTCAGGGCCGAGCGGCTCGACGGACGGAACATGGTCGCGGACTTCACCGACATCAAGCGGATCGTCAAGGGGTGGATCGACAGTGAGCTCGATCACAAGATGATCCTGCGCAGGGACGACCCGCTCGCCGAGGCGCTGCGGCAGCTTGGCGAGCCGATGTACCTGCTCGAGAGCAATCCGACCGTGGAGCGCATCGCCCAGCTCATTTTCGACATGTCGCGCGAACGGGGACTGCCGGTGTCGCGCGTCACCGTGTGGGAAACGCCGACCTCGTGGGCGACCTACGCCGCCTGATTGCGTTCGACCTGGACGGCACGCTTGTCGACTCTCGGCGCGATCTCGCCGACTCCGCGAATGAACTGATCATCGAGCTTGGCGGCTCGCCGCTGCCGGAAGAAGCGATCGCGCGGATGGTGGGCGAGGGGGCGGCTCTGCTCGTCCGCCGGGCACTGACCGCGGCTGGTGTGACCAACCTGTCCCGAGCGCCGTCGACGGACGCACGTGCGGCGGTGACGCGTTTTCTCGAGATCTACGACACCCATCTGCTGCGGCATACCCGCGTCTACGCGGGCATGGAGGAGGCGGTCCGGTTTGCGCGGACGCTGGGCCGCGTTGCCGTGCTGACGAACAAGCCGCTGGGGCCGAGCGAACGGATTCTCGAGGCGCTTGGGATTCGCGACCTCTTT
Source organism: Vicinamibacteria bacterium (assembly GCA_025938035.1). The sequence continues at coordinate 20,752 of JAICQE010000009.1, read as the reverse complement.
GACTTCGTCGTCGGCGGTGATGGGCCGATGCCGAGAAAACCGGATCCGTCGTCGCTGAACGCGTTGATTCACCAGGCGGGAGCGGCGCCCGCGACGTCCATGCTCGTCGGCGATTCGACGATCGACCATGAAACCGCAGTCCGTGCAGGTGTCCGCTGCTGCATCGTGTCGTTTGGGTTCGGCTACGAGGCTTTTCCGGACGAGCGGCTGCGCCCCGAAGACCGCGTGGCTGCCGACGCCGGCGCGCTGCGCGAGGTGCTGGCGGCGTTTGCTTCTACATCCCCGTAGCCACGAAGGCACGGAAACACGGAGTGTTAGATCAGATTTCTCCGTGACTTCGTGTCTCCGTGGCTATGCAGTCTGAAGAAGGCTCTAACGCGTCCGCATGAATGGAAGTTCGTAGGAGAGGTAGCCGAAGACGCCGGCATCGGTCGCTCCCGCTGCGAATGAAATGGGGACGCCTATGCCGACGATCGTTTGCGCGTCGCCGATATCCCAGCCCGTTCGCACCCCGGGGATGACGGTCGTTCCGTACGTTCGCCCGGTCGCAATGCCGTCGATTTCCTCGGCCCACTCGAACACGCTTTCGAGCATCAGGTTCAGCATCGGGCGGACGCGCCAGATGCCGCTTGCGGCGATTCGCGGCGTCAGCAGACTGTGTTCGGCGGCGTCGCCTTCCGCGGACGGCAGGTGAGTGAATCCCGCATTCCAGTGGAAATAGAGGTCGCGAACCTGCTTGCTGAACGGCAGATTGACTTCCCAGCCCGGGCTGCCGCCGCCCAATCCTTTCGCCGCGTCTCCTGTCGGAAAGACCAGGGACACACGAGGCGAGAACGCGGGCCGCCCTGGCGACTCACTCCAGAGCTGCAAACGATAGTGCAGCAGCACATCGCCGATTCCCGAGCCGGAGCCGGCGCCTCCGAAGGCGACCGTATAAGACAACTGGTGAGCCTGGCTGCGGACCGGCCACTCCTGCGTCACAGCCGACACCCACGATCCGTCTCCCGGGCGGTAGATGCCGAAGATGTTCTGGAAGATTCCCGGCTCCTGGTTGAATGCCTCTTCGACGAGGAATGAGTTGTCGGTGATCTCCCACGGGCGGGCGCTGCCCACGGCGGTCTCCGGCTTTTCCTGCGCGTACGCCGATCCGGCGAGCGCGACGCAGAGCAGCATCGCTCGCGCCACGTGTACGAGCAGCTTGGACGCCGCGCGGGTTCCAATCACGATGCGCCGATCGTTCTTGCCGCGCACGCGGACGCTGTCGGACGCCTCGTCACGTTCCTCCACCTCGATCGCCTCACCAGGCTTCAGATCGTTCTGCTCGATGAAGCGCAGGAACACTTTGTCCTGATCGATTACGCGGCTGACCGTCACCGGCGTGCCCAACGGACACGTCAGCAGGCTTTGCGCATGCTGCGGCTTCACCAGCCCTTCCGAATTTGGAATCGGGTCGCCGTGCGGATCGGCTTCCGGCCTGCCGAGCATCTCGTCGATGCGTTCGATCAGGCGATCGCTGACCACGTGTTCGAGCTGTTCGGCCTCGTCGTGCACCTCGTCCCACGCGTATCCCATGAACCGCACGAGGAAGAGCTCGATGAGCCGGTGGCGGCGGAGCACCAGCGCCGCGAGTTTTTCGCCTGCTGAAGTGAGCGCCACCCCGGCGTACGGCTCGTACTCGACGAGCCCGGACTCCGACAGCGTCTTGACCATCGTCGTGGCGGTGCCGGGTGTGACGCCGAGGGCCGAGGCTAATTGCCCCATCGGCAGCAGGCGATGAGGTGCCTGAAGACCGGCGGTCCCGGCGTAAATCGCCTTCAGATAGTTCTCTACGGTGCTTGATGGCAGCATTTGATCCCTAGTGCAACTAAGTTCGTGAAACCCTAGATTGACTTTTTACCACTCTCAGTCGTATTTTTGAAGAGTCAAAATTATGAAATTCAGCAGGCGGACCTGGCTTCAGTCAATTGGCGTGACGTCCCTGGTCGGCGCGGCTGTCTCACGACTCGGCGGGCAGGCGCCCCAACCGCTGCCGTCCGCGCACGACAACCACTCAATGGGTGTGATCGGCCGTGTCGTCAGCGATCAGCTGTCGCCGTCGAAGTATCTGCGCGCGTGGAACTTCGCCGATGTTCCGCCGGCAGAGCGGTCGAAGTTCTATCGCGAGACGAAGCGGCCCGACGGAACCTTGCTCCGCGAGTACGAGATCTACGCCGTCGATCGCGAGATCGAGATCGCCCCCGGGATGTTTTTCCCCGCGTGGACCTACAACGGACAGGTTCCCGGCCCGACCATTCGCGCCACCGAAGGCGATCGCGTCAAGGTCACCTTCAGGAATGCCGGGACGCATCCGCACACGATGCACTTCCACGGGTGGCATCCACCGGAAATGGACGGCGCGCTGCACGGCCAGGAGGTGCACCCGGGACAGACGTTCGTCTACGAGTTCGACGCCGACCCGTTCGGGCTGCACCTCTATCACTGCCACACGGTTCCGCTGAAGCGTCACATCCACAAGGGACTGTACGGCGCCTTCATCATCGATCCGCGCGCCGGCCGGCCGCCGGCGGACGAGTTCGTCATGGTGATGAACGCGTTCGACACGAACTTCGACGCGGAGAACGAAGTCTACGCGGTGAACACGATCGCGAACGCCTACATGCAGGAGCCGATCGAGGTCACCGTCGGCCGTCTCGTGCGCATCTACCTGATCAACGTCACGGAGTTCGATCTGATCAACAGCCTGCACCTGCACGGCATGTTCTTCGACGTGTTCCGCACGGGTACGTCGCTCGCGCCGAACGAGCGCACCGACACGCTCATGCTCTGTCAGGGCGAGCGGGCGATCGTCGAAACCACCTTCCGGTATCCCGGCGACTTCATGTTCCATGCGCATCAGAGCGAGTTCGCCGAGCTTGGCTGGATGGGACTGTTCAGGGCGGTGAAACGTGACAGCTAAGAGCTGGGCGATGGCCCTCGTTCCGCTGGCGATTCTTGCTGCGCTGCTCGTGGTCATCGTCCGGTCGCGACCCGCAGATGCTGTGCGGGCAGCGAACGCGCCGCCCGTCGAGCGCTTGACGTTCCAGCGCGTCACCCTCGAGCCGGGCGCCATCGTCGCGACGGTTCTCAACGATGGCCCCGACGACATCACCATCGCCCAGGTGCAGGTGGACGACGCGTTCTGGACGTTCCGGACCGATCGCGGACAGTCGCTGCGGCATCTGGGCCGCACGACCCTGACCATTCCGTATCCGTGGGTCGAGGGCGATGCCCACGTCGTCCGCGTGCTCACGTCCACCGGCACGCCGTTCGAGCACGAGATCCCCGTTGCCGTGGCGACACCGACGGCGAACGGACGGTTCCTCGGTGTCTTCACACTGATCGGCCTGTATGTCGGCGTCCTGCCTGTGGCGATCGGGTTGCTCTGGTTCCCGGTTCTGTCGCGGCTGTCGTCGCGCGGCATGGACTTCCTGCTGGCGCTGACGGTCGGCCTGCTGCTGTTCCTGCTGGTTGATGGTGCCGAAGAAGGATTGGAGGCCGCCGGAGGACTGCCGGGCTCCTTCCAGGGTGGCGTGCTGTTCGTGCTTGCTGCCGGCGCCGCCTACCTGGTTCTGGAATGGGTTGGCGGCGTGCTCAAAGCGCGCCGCCCCCCGACGGCGCCCGGGGCAAGCGGCCGGGCCTCGAAGGCTTGGGTGCTCGCGCTGCTGATCGCCATCGGGATCGGGCTGCATAACTTTGGCGAAGGGCTGGCGATTGGATCGGCCTTCGCATTAGGTGAGGCGACGCTTGGAGCCTTGCTGATCGTGGGATTCGCCCTTCACAACACGACTGAGGGGCTGGCGATTGTCGCGCCGCTGGCAAAGGAGCGGCAGAAGGCCGGACTGGTGGACCTGATGAAACTGGGGCTGATTGGTGGAGTGCCGACCATTGCCGGCGCGTGGCTGGGCGGGCTCGTCTATTCCCCTGTGTGGTCGGTGCTGTTCCTGGCGCTTGGCGTTGGGGCGATCGCTCAGGTGACGCTGCAGATCGCCCAGCAGATTTCCCGTGGCGACGAACGCGCCCGCGCCTTTACGTCGACGCCGGTGCTGGGCGGGCTGCTTGCCGGATTTGCGGTGATGTACGTGACAGGAATGCTGGTCGGATGAGTTTCTGGGGCAGACACGTATCGGTGAAGCTGATCGGGACCGCAGTCGCCGTGCTGCTGCTCGGGGCGTTTGCCGTGGCGCTCACGCGCCCGGCACCGCGCGAGATCACGCTCGTCGTCCGTGGCATGGCGTTTTATCTCGAGGAGGGCGGCCTGCCCAACCCGACGATTCGGCTCAACGCCGGCGAACGCGTGCGCATCGTCCTCCGCAACGAGGAGCGCGGCATCCGGCACGATTTCGCGGCCCCGGCTATGGGAGCGGCCCTTGATCCGATCGGCTGGAACGAATCGGCGGACGTGTTGTTCGCTGTTCCGGATACACCAGGCAGCTACGATTACTGGTGCCGGCCGCACATGCTGATGATGCGCGGGAAGATCATTGTTACGGCGCACGATCGCGACTCCTGAGGGCAAACGGCGCTACGTCCGTCAGCTGTTTGCCACCATCGCCGACCGCTACGACTTCATCACCGGGTTTCTTTCCTACGGCCAGGATCGACGCTGGAAGAAGCGGCTGATCCAGCTGGCGCGTCTGCAACCGTCCGATCGCCTGCTCGACCTGGCGTGCGGGACGGGCGACATCATTTTCGCGGCGGTTCCACACGTGCAGCGGGCCGTTGGCCTCGATGTCACGCACCGTATGCTGCAGCTGGCAAATTCGAGGGCACCCCTAAAGGGGTGCCCTGCGAAATTCGTTACCGGCGACATGCTGGCGTTGCCGTTTCCCGATCGCACGTTTACAACCGTCACGGTGGGCTACGGCCTGCGGAACGTCCCCGACCTGCAACAGGCACTGCGTGAAATCCGGCGGGTGCTCGCGCCGAATGGCCGCGTCCTGTCGCTGGATTTCAATCGCCCATCGAGTGCGATTGTTCGCAGCGCGTATCTGCTCTACCTCACCGTCGTCGGATCAGCACTCGGTTGCGTCCTGCATCGCGATCCGAATACGTACCGCTACATTCCCGAATCGATTCGGACGTATCCTGGCGCCGAGGGTGTGGCGAACATGATGGAGGCGGGCGGGTTCATCGATGTGCGCGTGGTGAAGGTGCTCGGCGGGCTGATGGCGATTCACGTCGCCAGCGCGCCAGCCTCCTGACGCCGGTAGCAGTTCCTCACACCGGCACGATTGAGAAGCTACGGCGCCGGCCCGGCCGATACGTTCGGAAGTGTGTGCGATCGAGGGTGAAGATTTCGGTCAGCGAGTCCCGCTCGGCGACACGCACGAGGGCCGCGTCGGCGAGATCCATCGGCAGGTCGCGATATTTCTCCATCAGCTCGCGCATCCGCGAGGCGTCGGCCTCCTCGAGCGGCGCCAGCCCGAGGGCATGGGTTTCGAGCCTGCTCCAGAGCGCTTTCTGAGCGGGCCACGACTCGCGCAACAGATACATCGCTTCCGTGAAGGCCGGCCACACTGTCACGAGTGGCGCGCGGAGCGTCTTCAGCGCGGCGACGCAGGCTCCGTGCTTCGGATCTCCGCGATCGAGCAGCGCCACAAGCGGACCAGCGTCAACGAGTACGCCGCGCACGCGAACGTCCTCGAAGGAGTCGCGCGAACTGGTCTCCCGTCGTGCGCGCCGGGTCGCGAACACCAAGATCGACGATCCCGATGACATCCAACCACGCCCCGGAGACGTCCTCGGCGGCCTCCACTCCTTCGTCCGCACCGTAGCGAAGCAGGGCCTCCCGCACGACGTCGGAGCGGGACAATCGCTTGCGCTTGGCCAGCGCGTTGAGCGCGCGCTCGGTTTTCGGCCCCAGACGAACAGTCAAAGCCATCGCATCCTCGTAATACAAAGTAGTATTACACAAAACGCTCAATGACGGGACCGCGGGGCGGACCCCGGACAAGGACGGCCCCAGTTCGGCGGCCGCGTCTGACAAGCCTGCCCGCGGCTCCGGTTCGCGCCGGTGCCCGCCTTCGGCAAGGCTACGGCGGGTCTCGCCGTAGCTCGCAGGAATCCATGCGAGCGGAGGCGGAGAAAATCGAACCCTTCGGCGCGGACTTGCGGTTCCGCCGTCGCCCGCCTGACATGTGACGGGCTGAGGTGTTACACGAATCGAAGAACGCGCTCAGCCCCCGCTAACGTCAACGAGACGCTGGCGCGAGGTAACGGTGTCGAATCAGCGCGTCAGGCACGCCGGCGACTCGTGGCGGCTGTTGCAGAGCCGCGCGTGCCTCGGCGGTGCCCTTCAGATACGCATCGAGAAAGAGCCGTACTCGCGTTGCGACCAACTCGAAGACGTCCCTGTTGTACTTCAAACCCATAAGCTCATTCCCGTTCCCGTCAGGTGGAAAGAACTCGGTGCTGAACGTGTAGATGGACGTGAAGGAATGATGGGAAGCGTTCGGAGGGTCCATGTCCCCAATCGCGGTATCGAATCGTTCGGCGTTCGCGAATGATTCGATGACGCCGACATCGATCTCCGGTTCATCCTGACGGAGGTTCAGCATCGGAAGCATGAACGCCGATGGCCTGAAGAACGGCATAGTGCGAACTGAGGCGACGCGATTCGGTAGATTGAACGAACCATCGAGGGCAACAACTGCGTTGATGTCACCGCTGCGCATTCCCAACATCAGTGCCGACCACCCTCCAAGGCTGAAACCAACAGCAGCCACCCGGTTCATATCTGCAAAAGGCACAGTACGCAGCCAGTGAGTCACGAACTCGAGGTCTCTCGTTTTTACTTCCGCCGACGTCGGGCCCACCGGCTCCATCGCAACTGACTGATGCCCGACGGACGGTGTGACCGCAACCACGTAGCCATGGCTCGCGAGGTACTCCCATAGCACGACGTTTTCCAAGGAGTGCATGTCGTGGCCGAGTGAGTAGACGATTACTGGATGCCTGCCGGTAGCCGGCGTCGCGTCGCGGACCGCCGCGGCAGTCGTGCCGAACAGCGCGTCGAGTCGCGCATCCGCCGCGGCGCGCGGAACCCGACAGGTGCAGAGGTCGCTCCAGATTCCGTTCAGATCGAGCTCAAGCCGTTCCCGTACGTCAGCAGTGATCGGTCCATCTTTATCGAGGAGGTCCAGATAGCTCCGTAACGTCATGCGGACGCCACGCGCTGATGTCGCTGGATACCAAACGCGCACCGTCATCAACCGTCGATTCGGCGCTGATGCACCCGGTTCGGCAGCCGCAGTTCGAAGTCCAAAAGACCGACTCTGATCGAAGAGTCGAACGACGCGATAGCCCACGCCGTTCGGACCCGGTCGTAGGTCTCCCCACAGACGAGGCACCTGCGCCTCGGCCGGCACTGGAATCACGAGCAGCACGCAGACAGCGAAGCATGCCGATGTGATTGGATGGACACCGCTTGCACCTCGCCGATGCATAGCGATACATACGGCTCCGCAGCACTATCGGGTGCAATCCGGCGCGGACTGAGGATTCAGGACCAAGGACCAAGGACGGACTAGGTCCAAGAACCAGGGACTAAAGGACAACTACCGCGCCAGCCACCGCTCCAGCGCCTGCATGACGAAGTCGAGCACGTCGTCTTCGCTGAGCGCGTCGGGCGGCGTGCCGGCTTTGACAGGACGTTCTTCCTCGAGACGCCGGGAGCCGCGTGACTGGCTGATTCGGCCGATGACCTGCGGGCGGTCGCCGCTCGTGTCCAGCGCGAACTCGACGAAGTCGTCGCGGCCGCGATCGGACGCGAGCCGGAGGCCGTCGCCCGGCGTGAATACCGTGAACGAATAACCCTCGGCCTTCAGTGCCGCCGCCACCTGGTGAACCACGGGCGTCGCCACGTTCTCGAGAAACGCACCGTACGTGCGCGCGGCTTCGTCCGCCTGCTGGCGGCGTGCCTGCGCCCGGCTCCGGGCAGCGGTGATTGCGTGCAGCACTCGCTTTCTGACTTCTCCTGTTTCCATAATCAGATGATCGCGCGTGTCTTCAGCGCGGTGATTTCCGCACCGCTCAATCCCAGTTCCGCAAGCACTTTATCAGTGTGCTGACCTAATGTCGGCGGCGCGGAGCGCACGGATGCCGACGTATCGGACAGTTTGATCGGCGTGCCGAGTACCTTCAACGATCCCAGCACAGCGTGTTCAACGGCCTCGATCATGCGCCGCGCGCTCACCTGCGGGTCGGACAGCGCTTCTGGGACGCTGCGTACTGCCCCGCATGGCACGCCCGCGTCGGCGAGCGAGGCGATCCACTCGTCCCGTTTGCGCGTTCGCATCACCGGCTCGATGATTTCCTTCAACGCCGCTTCGTTCGCGACTCGCAGCGGGTTTGTCGAGAAGCGCCCCTCCTCCAGCAGCCTCTGCAATCCGGCCGCCTTGCAGAAGCGCTGGAACTGATCGTCGTTTCCGACAGCGAGGAAGAGCTCGCCGTCCGCCGCCGAGAACGTGTCATACGGCGCGATCGTCGCGTGGCGGTTGCCGACGCGGCGCGATTCCGCGCCCGTGGTGAGATAGATTGAAGCGTGGTAGCTCAGCAGCGAGATGACCCCGTCCAACATACTGATGTCCACCTGCTGACCGCGACCCGTGCGTTCCCGCGCGAACAGCGCGAGGACGATGCCCTGCGCCGCGAGCAGGCCGGCGACCAGGTCGGTCACTGCCACGCCGACGCGAAATGCCCGCCCGTTCGCATCGCCCGTCACGCTCATGAGCCCGCCTTCGGCCTGAATGACGGCGTCGTATCCGGCGTGATCGCGGCGCGGGCCGTCCTGGCCGAAGCCGGAGATCGAACAGAAGACCAGCCGGGGATGACGTTGGGCCAGCGTGGAGTAGTCGAGGCCCAGGCGGCTCATAACCCCAGGGCGGAAGTTTTCGACGAGGACGTCCGCCGTGCTGATCAGCTGGTTCAGGATGCGTCGCCCCTCGGTTGCCTTGAAGTCGAGCGTGACGCTTTCCTTATTCCGGTTGATGCTGAGGAAGTACGCGCTCTCCTCGCCGACGAACGGCGGACCCCAGGCGCGCGTGTCGTCGCCACGCCCCGGCTGTTCGATCTTGATCACCCGGGCGCCCATGTCGGCGAGGAGCATCGTGCAATAGGGCCCGGAGAGCACCCGCGTCAGATCAACAATGGTGAGGCCGGCCAGCGGCCCGGGTCCGGGCATCAGGTGATGGTAGAGGAGACTGGGGAAATGCAAAATTCAAAATGCAAAATGCAAAATGCGAAGGGGCCAAGGCCCGTAGTTGCTGGCAGGGTTTGCATTTTGAATCTTGCATTTTGCATTTCCGCGCTTGTCGTCGCCTTACCGGCGTACGCCCAGCAACCTGCCGCACCTTCAGAACCGGTGGTCGTGACCAACGGCGAGGGCATCGTGCACGTCGCGCCTGACCGTGCGTGGATCACCATCAGCGCTGAATCGCGGGCTCCGAGCGCCCGCGAGGCGCAGCGCCGCAACACCGAAGCGATGACGCCGGTGCTGTCGAAGCTGAAGGCGGCCGGCGTTGCCGCGGATGCCATCCGGACCGTTGCCTACGACGTCCAATATGAGTGGGATTTCGTGAACGGCAAGCGCGTTGGCCGCGGCTACGTGGCGCGAAACTCGGTTGAAGTGCGGGTGGATAGCGTCGATCGCGTCGGGGAGTACCTCGAGATCGCGGTCGCGTCGGGCGCCACGTCTCTCGGTGGCGTGCGGTTCGATCTGAAGGATCGGGCGAAGCACGAACGCGACGCGCTGCGCCTTGCCGTGGCGGATGCCAGGGCGAAAGCCGAAGCGGCTGTCGCTGGCGCCGGCCGCTCGATCGAACGCATCATCCGCATCGAAGAGGGGCCGATCGAAGGCGGCCCGATTCCGCTGCCGCGGATGGTGCGCCAGGAGCTGCAGGTCGCCGCGGCCGCGCCGCCGATCGAAACCGGACAGACCGAGATCCGCGCCCGTGTGACGCTGACAGCCGTAATCAAGTAGGCCTCAGGCCTCAGGCCTCGGGCCTCAGGCCTCAGGGATCAGGGATCAGGGATCAGGGATGACGACGACCGATTATGACAAGGCGCGGCGCCTGCTGGCGCGGCGTGATCCGGTGATTCGCGACCTGATTCGCCGTCACGGGCCGTGCGGCCTCGCCGATGCGCAGCACGAGGACGCCTTTACGGCATTGACCCACTCGATCATCTCGCAACAGCTGTCGACGAAGGCAGCCGCCACCATCGCCAGGCGATTCGACGCCCTCTTTGGCGGCATACCGACGCCCGCAGCAGTGGCACTGGTGGATGACGCCCAGTTGCGGGCAGTCGGGCTCAGTTCGCAGAAGATTCGCTATATACGAGACCTGTGTTCGCGGGTCGCGGATGGATCGTTGACACTCGAGAAGGTGAACGAACTCTCGGACGAAGACGTAATTCAGTCGTTGACGCAGATAACGGGAATCGGCCGTTGGACCGCGGAGATGTTCCTGATGTTCCGTCTCCATCGCCCCGACGTCCTGCCGGTCGACGACCTTGGCATCCTGAAAGCCGTTCAGCGCGCCTACGGGCTGCGGAAGCTGCCGCGCGCGGAGCGGTTGACGAAGATTGGCGAGCCCTGGCGACCGTATCGGTCCGTGGCTTGTTGGTACCTCTGGGCAAGTCTGGAGAACAAACCGTCATGACGACACGACACTCGACGCGACTCCTGCTCATCGCGCTTCTCGCCATCATTGGTATCACCGCGCCGCTGGCCCAGAACCAGGGGAGTACCGCCAAACCCGCTGCTGCAACCAGCGACATCCCGAGGATCACGTTCGAGAAGTACACGCTGCCGAACGGCCTCGACGTCATCCTCCGCCAGGACCGCCGCCTGCCCGTCGTTGCCGTCGACCTCTGGTATCACGTCGGACCGGCGAACGAGGAGAAGGGGCGCACCGGCTTTGCGCATCTGTTCGAGCACATGATGTTCCAGTGCTCGAAGCACGTCCCGTGCGATCAGCACTTCCAGCTGCTCGAGGCCGCGGGCGCGAGCGACGTCAACGGCACGACAGATTTCGATCGCACGAACTATTTCGAAACGGTTCCCTCGAATCAGCTCGAGCTGGCGCTGTGGCTCGAGTCGGATCGGATGGGATACCTGCTCGACAAGGTCGATCAGGCCGCCCTTGCCAACCAGCAGGACGTGGTGCGCAACGAGCGGCGCCAGAGCGTGGAAAACCAGCCGTACGGGTTGGCCGAAGAGGCGATGGTTCAGCTCCTGTACCCGCCCGGGCATCCCTACTACGGCAACGTGATCGGCTCCCACGAAGACATTCAGGCGGCGAAGCTCGACGACGTGCAGCGGTTCTTCCGGCAGTACTACGCGCCGAACAACGCCAGCCTGGCGATCGTCGGCGACATCGACGTCGCGCAGACGAAGGCGCTCGTCCAGAAGTACTTCGGCACCCTCCGCCGCGGCCCCGCCGTTCCTCCCATCAAGGCGACGACGCCAAGGATCACCACGGAGCGGAGGAAGGTGGTCGCTTCGCGCGTCGAGCTGCCGCGTGTCTACATGGCGTGGATTACGCCCGCGTTCTATAAGCCCGGCGACGCGGATGCGGATATTGCCGCGACGCTCCTCGGTGGCGGCCGCTCAAGCCGGCTGTACAAGAAGCTCGTTTACGAACAGCAGATCGCTCAGGACGTCTCGGCGCAGCAGTACTCGCTGGTCCTGGGATCGATCTTCCAGATACAGGTGACCGCCCGGCCGGGCCGGACCGCCGCGGAGATTGAAAAGGCGCTCGACGCCGAGCTGACGACGCTTCGTACCACGGCGCCGGCGCAGACCGAAGTCGACCGCGCACGCAACACGATTGAAACGAACATCGTCGGTGGCCTCGAGAGCCTTGGCGGGTTCGGCGGCGTGGCCGATCGGCTGAATGCCTACAACCACTATCTCAAGACGCCGGACTATCTGCAGCAGGACGTGGCGCGCTACCGCGCTGTCACACCGGCAACCGTTCGGACGTTCGCGCGCACATACCTGACGCCGTCGTCGCGCGTCGTCGTGCATGCCGTGCCTGGGGAGCCGCAGGCTGCGGCGCAGGTGCCGACCCCCGCCGCCTCCGCTGAAGCTACGGCGCCCAAGCCGGCTGCCGGTACCGGCGCGCAGGCGGTCAACGGCGACGAGCCGTGGCGCGCCAAACAGCCACAAGCGGCCGCCGCGAAGCCGGTGCAGCTGCCGACGCCGCAGTCTGAAACGCTGGCGAACGGCCTGACGTTGATCCTCAACGAACGCCGCGGTCTGCCGGTCGTCGCGGCGAGTGTCGTGCTGCGGACGGGCAGCGATGCCAACCCGCTCGACAAGCCCGGCCTGGCGAACTTCACTGCCGCGATGCTGGACGAGGGCACGGCGTCGCGCAGCGCGCTGCAGATTGCCGATCAGGTGGCGCAGCTCGGTGCGACGCTGGGCACCGGCAGCTCCATGGATGCGACAACGATTACCGGCCGCTCGCTGAGCAAGAACTTTGGCGCGCTGCTGGCTCTGATCGCCGACGTGACGCTGCATCCGTCGTTCCCGGCAGAAGAGCTCGATCGTCAGCGGGCGCAGCGCCTCGGTCAGCTCGTGCAGATGCGCGACAACCCGTCGCAGGTTGCCGGTCAGGTAACGGCGATGGTGCTGTATGGCGACAAGCACCCGTACGGCTACAGCGAGATCGGCACCGAGGCGTCGGTGAAGGCGATCACCCGCGCCGATCTGTCGGCGTTCTGGCAGCAGAACTTCGTCGCCAACAATGCGGCGCTCGTCGTTGCCGGCGACATCTCGATGAAGGAGCTGCGCGCCATGGCCGAGAAGTCGTTCGGCTCGTGGCAGCGGGGAACGCCGGCGCGGCCGGCGCTGACGAATCCGACGTCGATTCCGCCGCGCGTGATCATCGTCGACAAGCCCGGCAGCCCGCAGACACAGCTGCGCGTCGCCACCATCGGCGCCGCGCGGTCGTCGCCCGATTTCCGCCCGCTCCAGGTCATGAACATCGCGCTCGGCGGCCTGTTCTCCAGCCGCATCAACATGAACCTGCGCGAAAAGAACGGTTACACCTACGGCGCCTCGTCGCAGTTCACGTTCCGCCGCGCTGCCGGACCCTTCCAGGTCGGGTCGGGCGTCCGGACGGACGTCACCGCACCATCGGTCTCCGAGATCTTCAAGGAGATTCGTGGGATGGTGGAGAGCCCTATGGATCAGGCCGAGCTGCAGCGGGCGAAAGACTCGCTCGCCAACTCGCTCGCGGGCGCGTTCGAAACGAGCGCGGACGCCGTGGCGAACTTCTCGAACGTGTTCATCTACGATCTGGGCCTGGACTACTACACGAAGTACGCCCAGGATGTGAACCGCGTCACGACCGATCAGACGCTGGCGGTATCCAAGCGGTACCTGGTGCCCGGGAACATGGTGGTCGTGGCGGTCGGCGACCGGAAGGTCATCGAACCCGAACTTGCCAAGCTGAATGTCGGCAAGGTGGAGATTCGGGATGCGGAAGGACGTCCGGCAAAGTAGAGTCGAAAGGCCGACCTGACGGTCGGCCTCTACCGACCCGGCGACCGCCACCAACCATCAACTACGAACTACCAACTAGCCAAGATATAATCCGACTGAAGCAGTCGGATATGTCTGTGGCCACCCCTGGGCTTCCGCGCACGGCAGCCTCCATCGTCGATTTGATCGGAAATACGCCATTAATCCGCCTGTCCGGCTTCGAGCGCGGCCTGCGCAACGTCGAGCTGTATGCCAAGGCGGAGTGGAAGAACCCCGGCGGCTCGGTCAAGGACCGGCCGGCAGCGCGGATGATTGCCGACGGTGAGCGCAGCGGCGCGCTGACGCACACCACGATCCTGCTCGACGCGACCTCCGGCAACACCGGCATCGCTTACGCGATGATCGGCGCCGCGCGCGGATTCCGCGTCCGGCTGTGCGTCCCGGAAAACGTGACCCCGGAGCGGAAGCGGATCCTGAAAGCGTTCGGGGCCGAGATCGTGTTCACCGACCCGATGGAAGGGTCCGACGGTGCGATCCTCCGGGCGAAGAAGATGTTCGCGGAGAGCCCTGACCTCTACTTCTACCCGGACCAGTACAACAACCCCGGCAACTGGCTCTCGCACTACGACACGACGGCGCCGGAGATCATCGAACAAACCGGCGGGCGCATCACGCATTTCGTTGCCGGACTTGGCACGAGCGGAACGTTCGTCGGGGCCGGACGGAGGCTGCGGGAGTTCAACCCGTCCATCAAGTTGATCTCGGTTCAGCCCGATTCGCCGCTGCACGGCCTCGAAGGCCTCAAGCACATGGCGACGGCGATCGTTCCCGGTATCTACGACGCAACGATTGCGGACGAGGACATCGGCATCAGCACCGAAGAGGCGTTCGAGTTGACGCGGCAGCTGGCGCGGAGCGGTTTGTTCGTCGGCATCTCGAGCGGCGCCAATCTCGCCGGTGCGCTCTCGGTGGCGCGGCGCGTCAGTGATGCGGTTATCGTGGTCGTGTTCTGCGACGGCGGTGAGAAGTACCTGTCCGAGCGGTTCTGGGATGAATCGTCGGCAGAAAGACGCGCGTCTCACGGAGCGGCCCGCTGATGGCGCTGACGATTACGCCCGCCGTGAACGACGCAATCCGCGCGCATGGAGTGGAAACCTATCCGAACGAGTGCTGCGGCGCGCTGTACGGCTCGAACGGCGTCGTCAGCGACACCTACGCGCTGCCCAACGTTACCGAGGAAGGTCCGCGCCGCCGCTTCCGGATCAGCGACAAGGACTACATGAAGACCGAGCGGCGCGCGTCGGAGCTTGGCGCCGAGCTGCTCGGGTTCTACCACTCACATCCGGATCATCCGGCGCGGCCGTCGCAATACGATCTCGACCACGCCTTTCCCACGTTCTCGTACATCATCGTCTCCGTTCGCGGCGGTACCCCTGAAGACATGACGTCCTGGCGGCTGCGCGACGATCGCTCGGCGTTCGACCCCGAAGAGCTGGTGGTCGCTTTGCCTGTCAACTCCCAGGTCCGCCTGAAGGCGGACACTACGACCGCCTGAGGGCGGATACGACCAGAGATATGTCCAACACCATTCACATTCCCACGCCGCTGCGCCCGTTCACCGATAAACAGGAGTCGGTGCAGGTCAGCGGAGGCACTGTCGGTGAGCTGCTTGCCGATCTCACGAAGAAGTACGACGGGCTGCGCAAGCACCTCTACACGGACGAGGGCAAGCTGCGGAACTTCGTCAACGTCTATCTGAACGACGAGGACATCCGCTACCTGCAGCGCGAGGCGACGCCGGTCAAGCCGGGCGACAGCCTCAGCATCGTGCCCTCGGTGGCCGGGGGTACTCCTGCGCCCGTAGAGGCCGACGTTAACGTCGCCCTTCCCGAACTGACGCCGGACGAGATCAAGCGCTACAGCCGCCACCTGATCATGCCGGAGGTCGGCATGGACGGTCAGCGCAAGCTGAAAGCCGGCAGCGTGCTCTGCATCGGCGCCGGAGGCCTTGGTTCGCCCGCGGCGATGTATCTTGCCGCCGCCGGCATCGGCCGCATCGGCATCGTCGACTTCGACGTCGTGGACTTCAGCAACCTGCAGCGCCAGCTCCTCCACGGGACGAAGGACGTCGGCACCTCGAAAAACGAGTCGGCGAAGCGGCGGATCCAGGACCTCAACCCTCACGTCCACGTCGAGACCTACGAGACCCTGCTGAACTCGCAGAACGCGCTCGAGCTGTTCAAGGATTACGACGTCATCCTCGACGGGACCGATAACTTCCCGACCCGGTATCTCGTCAACGACGCCTGCGTGCTGACGGGCAAGCCGAACGCGTACGGCAGCATCTTCCGGTTCGAAGGGCAGGCCTCGGTCTTCGCGACGAAGGAAGGCCCCTGCTATCGCTGCCTCTACCCCGAACCGCCGCCGCCGGGACTCGTGCCCAGCTGCGCCGAGGGCGGTGTGCTCGGCGTGCTGCCGGGGATCATCGGCGTGATTCAGGCGACCGAGACGATCAAGCTGATCACCGGCATCGGCGAACCGTTGATCGGGCGCTTCATGATTTACGACGCGCTGCGGATGAAATTCCGCGAACTGAAGCTGCGGAAGGATCCCGAATGCCCGGTGTGCGGCACCAATCCAACCGTCACCAAGCTGATCGACTACGAACAGTTCTGCGGTCTGCGGCCCGAGCCGCAGCAGGCGCAAGGAGGAACCGCGGTGAGCGAGTGGGAAATCACGCCGGTAGAGCTGAAGAAGAAGATCGATGCGGGCGAGACGCCGTTCGTCCTGGACGTGCGCGAGCCGAACGAATACCAGATCAACCGGATCGCCGGCTCAACGCTGATTCCACTGGGTGAACTGCCGCGGCGGTACCAGGAACTGCCGCGCGATCGCGAAATCGTCACGCAGTGCAAGATGGGCGGCCGCAGCGCGAAGGCAATGGAGTTCCTGAAGTCAGTCGGCTTCTCGAACGTCAAGAACCTGCGCGGCGGGATTCTGGAGTGGATCGACAAGGTCGATCCCTCGCAGCCCAAGTACTGACGTGGCTTCCGCCTTAAGGCGGAAGCTACATGAACTGGAAATCCGACCAATCTTGACGGATTTCGGGTGAAGCCCTAAAATCGGACTGACAAGGTCGGATATGTTGAGGCTGTCAAAAAAGGCCGATTACGCGCTGATTGCGATGAAACACCTGGCGTTGAACGCCAGGCGGGCCGAAGCGCGGATGCGTGAGGGCGGCGCCGGGGCGGCATCGGCCAGCGCGCGTGAAATCGCCGAGCAGTACGACATCCCGATCGAGCTGCTTGCCAAGGTACTGCAGCGGCTCGTGCGGACGGGCCTGCTCGCGTCGACGCAGGGCACCCGCGGCGGCTACACGTTGAGCCGGCCGTCGAAATCGATCAGCGTCGCCGACGTGATTCAGGCGATCGACGGACCGTTCACCGTGACGGCCTGCTCGACCGAGAAGCACGACTGCGAGCAATACAGCAAGTGCAGCGTGCGCGACCCGCTGTGGCAGATCCGCGAACGGATCGTCGCGGCGCTCGGCACGGTCACTCTTTCTGAAATGGCGGCAGACCAGGATGTTGCGACCGCGCCCGTGGCGGTCGTGCGCAGGGCATGACGATGAAATTGCCGATTTACATGGATTACCACGCGACGACGCCCGTTGACCCGCGGGTGGTGGACGCGATGCTCCCGTACTTCACCGGACACTTTGGCAACGCGGCGAGCCGCAATCACGCGTTTGGCTGGGAAGCGGAAGACGCGGTGGAGGCCGCCCGCCGCCAGGTTGCCGACCTGGTCGGCGCGAACCCCAAGGAGATCATCTTCACCAGCGGGGCCACCGAGTCGAACAATCTGGCCATCAAGGGCGTCGCGGAGATGTACCGCGAGAAGGGCAATCACATCATCACCTGCGTCACCGAGCACAAGGCAGTCATCGACACCTGCAAGAAGCTCGAGAAGCAGGGCGGCCGCGTGACGTATCTGCCGGTCCAGAAGGACGGGCGGATCGATCTCGACGATCTGCGCGCGGCGATTACCGACAAGACCATCCTGATCACGATCATGACCGCCAACAACGAGATCGGCGTGCTGCAGCCGATTGCGGAGATCGGCGCGATCGCGAAGGAGAAGGGGATTCTCTTCCATACCGATGCGGTGCAGGCGGTGGGGAAGGTGCCGTTCAACGTCAACGAGGCGAAAGTGGACCTCGTGTCGATGAGCGCACACAAGTTTTACGGCCCGAAAGGTGTCGGCGCGCTGTACGTGCGGCGGCGCAATCCGCGCGTCCTGCTGGCCGAGCAGATCAGCGGCGGCGGGCACGAGCGCGGCATGCGGTCGGGCACGCTGAACGTTCCGGGCATCGTCGGGCTCGGCCAGGCGGCGGCAATCGCCCAGGCCGAGATGGCCACCGAAGGCGCGCGGCTGCGGGCGCTGCGCGATCGGCTGAACAAGAAGCTGCACGCGAACCTCGACGAGCTCTACATCAACGGCTCGATGGAGCACCGCCTGCCGCACAACCTGAACGTCAGCTTCGCTTATGTCGAAGGCGAGTCGCTGCTGATGGGAATCAACGACGTGGCGGTCTCCTCGGGCTCGGCCTGCACCTCGGCGAGCCTCGAGCCGTCCTACGTATTGAAGGCGCTTGGCGCGGGCGACGACCTCGCGCACTCCTCGATCCGGTTCGGCCTCGGCCGCTGGACCACCGAGGAGGAAGTTGATTACGTCGTGGACAAGCTGACGACCGTCGTCCGGCGGCTGCGCGAGATGTCGCCGCTGTACGAGATGGTCAAGGAAGGCGTCGACCTGTCGAAGATGCAATGGGTCACGCACTGACGGTGAATGCAGAATTCTGAATGCAGAATTCTGAATTGCATGGCGTGAGAAGGTGCCCGGCTCATTCGAATTAGCACGGGCGGAGATAACAGATGGCGTACTCGAACAAGGTAATTGATCACTACGAGAACCCGCGCAACGTCGGCTCTCTGCCGAAGGACGACGCGAACGTCGGCACGGGTCTCGTCGGCGCGCCGGAGTGCGGCGACGTCATGAAGCTGCAGGTGAAGGTGAACCCGGATACGGGCGTCATCGACGATGCGAAGTTCAAGACGTTCGGGTGCGGCTCCGCTATCGCCAGCTCGAGCCTGGCGACCGAATGGCTGAAAGGCAAGACCGTCGATCAGGCGCTCGCGATCAAGAACACCGACATCGTTGCCGAGCTGTCGCTGCCGCCGGTGAAGATTCACTGCTCCGTGCTGGCCGAGGACGCGATCAAGGCGGCGATTGCCGACTACAAGAAGAAGCAGGCCGAGGCGAAGGGTGAATCGACGGTCGAGCAGCCGTCACAGCCAATCGCGTAATGGAAAGGCAAAGGTCAAAAGGCAAAGGTCAAAAGAACTCTTGCGAACTTTCTTTTGCCTTTTGCCTTTTGCCTTTTGACTTGAATGATTCAGATCACTGAGACCGCCGCACGCAAGATCAAATCGCTGATGGCCAAGCAGGGCATCACCGAGGGAGGGCTGCGCGTCGGAGTGAAGGGCGGCGGCTGCTCCGGGCTCAGCTATACGTTCGGGTGGGAACGCGAACCGCGTCTTGGCGACGAAGTGTTCGAGGGGCCCGACGGCGCGAAGATCTTCATCGATCGCAAGAGCTATCTGTTCCTCAACGGAACGACCCTCGACTACGACACGGCGCTCCTGACCCAGGGCTTCGTCTTCCACAACCCGAATGCGAAGCAGACCTGCGGCTGCGGCAGCTCCTTTGGTGCATGAGCGACTCCAGTCTCCATCGTGGAGTCCGCCTGCAGCCGGCTTCCGGGGCCGGCGCGGCATTGGAATGCCGCACCTGCGGTGCTGGTGCGCCGGTTGACGAACACTTCTGCCCCAACTGCAGCCGCATCCTCGCGCTCGGACGGCACGGCGACTACTTCGCGTTTCTCGGGCTGCCGCGCCGGCTGACGATCGCTCCGCAGGATCTCGAGCAGCGGTTCCGCGATCTGAGCCGCAAGTTCCACCCGGACTACTACTACAACGCGCCGCCGGCTGAGCGGCTGGCCAGCCTCGAACGCTCGTCCTACCTGAACGACGCCTACCGCACGCTGCGCAATCCGGTTTCGCGCGTCGAGCACCTGCTGGCGATTGAAGGCTTGCCGTCGGCGAAGTCCGAGGAAGGGACCGCGAAGGTTCCTGCAGCGCTGCTCGAGGAAGTCTTTGCGCTGAACGAGGAGCTCGACGAGATCCGGGAGCAGCGCGAGTCCGGCGCGGAAGCGTCGGCCCTGAGCGCGCGGCTGTCGCAGGCGAGACAGCCAATCGACCGCAAGCGCGAAGAGCATGAGAAGCAGCTCGCCGAGCTGGCAGCGCGGTGGGACAGCCAGGAGCAGGCGCCGCCCGAGGATCGCCGCGCGACGCTCGAGGCGCTCCGCGAGCGGCTGCTCGAGCGCAACTACATCAACAACCTGCTGGCCACGATCGATCGCGAGGCCGCCGAACTTGCGTCGGACGTGAAGCAATGAGTCGCGTAGTCGGCATCGATCTCGGGACGACGAACAGCCTCGTGGCCTGGGTGAACGACGGTGTGCCCGAGGTGATTCGGGATCAGTCCGGCGACGCGCTCGTGCCGTCGGTGGTCTCGCTGGGAGACGACGGCACGGTGTTCGTCGGCCGCGAAGCACAGCGCCGGCTGCTGACCTCCCCTTCGCGCACGGTCTACTCGGTCAAACGGTTCATGGGACGCGGGATCGACGACGTGCGTGACGAGGCCACGCTGCTGCCGTTCGGCATCGGCGGCGAGCCGGGTGGCGTCGTCCGGATCAATGTGGCGGGTCGTGAGTTCACGCCGCCCGAAATATCGGCGTTCGTGCTGAAGGAGCTGAAGCACCGCGCGGAGGAGTTCTTCCGCGAGCAGGGCGAGTTCGACTTCGAGGTCGATCGGGCGGTCATCACTGTCCCGGCGTACTTCAACGACGCGCAGCGCACCGCCACCCGTGACGCCGGACGGATCGCCGGGCTCGAGGTGCTGCGCATCATCAACGAGCCGACAGCCGCGTCGCTGGCCTACGGCTTGGACAAGACGAACCGCGGGACGATTGCCGTCTACGACCTCGGCGGCGGCACATTCGACATCTCCATCCTCAAGGTCGAAGACGGCGTCTTCCAGGTGCTCTCGACCAACGGCGACACGCACCTCGGCGGCGACGACATCGACAACCTGCTCGTCGGC
>JAICQE010000138.1 GCA_025938035.1 Vicinamibacteria bacterium | reverse complement strand
GGCGATCAACACGCCGAGCGACTCCTGAGCGCGCCGCAATGCCAGGCGCGCCTCCTGCACGCGCGCTTCCGCGGCCGAGAGATCCTCCTGCGCGCGGAGCGCGTTCAGCCGGCTGCCGAGCCCGCCCTGAAACCGCTGGTTAGCGTATTCGTAGTGGGCGCGCGCAGTGTCCCGCGCGCGTTCGTTCAACTCGACGATTCGCCGGCCCGCGATCACGGAGAGAAACGCCTCGCCAGTTGCCATGGCGATCGCGCGCCGCGCATCTGCCCGCGCGCGTTCCGACACCGTCACCTGATCCGCTGCCTGATTCCGCTCCGCCCAGCTCACAGGCGTAAACAGCGGCACGGTCAACCCGCTGGTCGTCACTGTCTGCGTTCGCGGCACGATGCTTTCACCGCCGAAGCTGGTGACCGGGTCGATGACATTCGTCGAGAACGAGGCGTCGAGAGCCGGCCGCGTTCGCGCCCGGGCCTGCTGAAAGACCGCCTGCGCGCGGAGCACGCCGGCGGCGGCCTGGCGGACGGTCGGATGGTTGCTCATGGCACGCCGCACGGCGTCGTCGAAGGTCACGCTCTCGAGTTCCTGCGCCGAGACGGCAGATGTCAGTAATGCAAGACTCAAAATGCAGAATGCAAACACGACGGACGGCCCAGATGGGGTTTGCATTGTGAATTTCGCATTTTGCATTTCATCACTACGCATGCGCGGCCGTTCCTTCCTGCGTGCGCCCGGGAATCAGCGTGCGGACGAGGACGTAGAGAATTGGAATGAACATGATGTTGAGAAACGTCGCGAAGAGCATGCCGCCGGCAACCGCGGTGCCGACGGAATGGCGCCCTTCCTGACCGGCGCCTGTTGCCAGCACGAGCGGCATGACGCCGAGGATGAACGCCAGCGACGTCATCAGGATTGGACGGAGCCGGATCCGGGCCGCCTCCACGGCCGCGTCGATGACCGAACGTCCCCGTTCGCGAAGCTGCTCCGCGAACTCGACGATCAGGATCGAGTTCTTTGCCGCGAGACCGATCAGCATGACCAGACCGATCTGGCAATACAGATCGTTCTGAAGCCCGCGCGCCCATTGCGCCGACAGCGCGCCGAGCACGCCGAGCGGAACTCCGAGCAGGACGATGAATGGCAGCACGAGCGATTCGTACTGCGCCGCCAGCGTCAGATAGACGAGCAGCATCGCGATTCCGAAAATCGCGATCGACTGTCCGCCCGCTTTGATTTCCTCGAGTGAGATCCCGGACCACGCGTACCCGAATCCCTGTGGCAGCGCTGTTGAGGCGAGGCGTTCCATCTCGGCAAGCGCCTGCCCGGAGCTCACGCCCGGCGCCGCGGTGCCGGTGACCTGCGCCGAGCGGAACAGGTTGAAGTGCGTAATCACCTGCGGCGCCGTGGTCTCGCGCACACGGACCACGCTGGCGAGCGGCACCATGTCGCCCCTCGTCGTGCGCGCGTAGTACTGGCCGAGATCCGCTGGATCCGACCGGTACGCCTTGTCGGCCTGCACATAGACGCGGTAGGCGCGGTTGTTGAAGTCGAAGTCGTTCACGTACGCCGATCCGAGATAAATCTGCATCGCGTTGGTGATCTCGCTGATCGGCAGGCCGAGGCTGCGCGCCTTCTCGCGGTCGATGTCCACCGCCAGCTGCGGATCGTTGGCGGTGAACTGGCTGAAGACTCCGGCGACGCGGGTTGAGGTCTGCGATGCGCCGACGAGGGCGAAGACGGCGTTCCCGAGCGCTTCGACGTTCCCGGCGCCGCCGCCCTGATCGAGCACCTCCATGGAAAAGCCGCCCACGTTCCCGATGTTGATCCCTGGCGGCGCAAACGGGACGACCAGCCCGCCCTGGATGGCCGACAGCGGTCCGCGGAGGCGCGGCAGCAGCGCCTGGATGCGTTCTTCGCGCTGCTCGCGTTCGTCGAACGGCTTGAGCAGCGTGAAGACGATCCCCTGGTTCGGCCCCGCTCCCGTGAAGCTGAAGCCGAGCAGCGAGAACACCGACTCGACTTCCGGCGTGGCCAGCAGGATCTTTTCCGCCTCCTTGACCACGCCGGTCGTGTACTCCAGCGATGCTCCGGGCGGCGCCTGCACGATCGAGACGAAGTACCCGGCGTCCTCCTCCGGGATGAACGCCGACGGCACGCGGTTGTAGACGTAGTAGGTCACGCCGAGCAGGCCGACGAAGATGACGGCCATCGCCCAGCGGGCGCGCATCAGGCCGCGCACGCCGCGGACGTAGAGATCCGTGCCGGCATGCAGTGCCCGCTCGAGCGCGCCGAAGAAGGCGCCGGTCTGCGACGGGTCGTGCCGGAGCAGCAATGCCGACAGCGCCGGCGTCAGCGTGAGCGCGTTGAATGCCGAGATCGCGACCGAGAAGGCAATCGTGATCGCGAACTGCTGATACAGGCGGCCCGTCGTGCCGGGGAAGAACGCGACCGGCACGAAGACGGCGATGAGCACCAGAGCCGTCGCGATGACCGCGCCGAACACCTCGCGCATCGCGTCCGACGCCGCCTGCCGCGGTTTCTTGCCGTGCTCCTGGATGTGCCGCTCGATGTTCTCGATGACGACAATCGCATCGTCCACGACGATGCCGGTGGCGAGGACGATGGCAAAGAGCGTCAGCGTGTTGATCGAGAAGTCGAGCAGGTGCACGAAGGCGAACGCGCCCACCAACGACACCGGCAGCGTCAGCGCCGGAATGAGCGTTGCGCGCCAGCTCTGAAGAAACAGGAACATTACCAGCACGACCAGGACGATCGCGATTCCCAGCGTCTCGACGACTTCGCGAATCGACTCCTGAATCACCGTCGTCGTATCGAAGGCGATGCTGTATTCGAGGCCCGGTGGGAACGATCGGCCCAGCCGCGTCATTTCCTCGGTGACGCCGCGTTGAATTTCGAGCGCGTTGGCGGTGGGCAGGGCCAGAACGCCGAAGCCGACGCCCTCGATTCCCTGGAAACGCAACTGCGAGGAGTAGCTTTCCGCGCCCAGCTCCACGTCGGCGACGTCGCCGAGCCGGACCAGCGTGCCGTCCGGCGCCGACTTGACGATGACGTCCTCGAACTCGCTTTGCTCGCGGAGGCGGCCCGCCGCGCGAACGCTGATTTGATAGGTCTGTCCCGCTCGTGCCGGCGCATCGCCGACCATCCCCGCCGCGACGTTCACGTTCTGTTCGCGCAGCGCGTCCACGACGTCGCCTGCCGTCAACGCACGCGCCGCCAGCCGCGCCGGGTCGAGCCAGACGCGCATCGAGTAGCGGCCGGCGCCGAAGACCTGCACGTCGGCGACGCCCGGCACCCGCTTGAGCGCGTCGCGGATGAACACGTCCACGTAGTTCGAGACGAAGTTCGAGTCGTATTCGCCGCGCTTCGAGTACAACGCCACGGCCGACACGAAGTTCTGGCTGACTTTCTGAACGGTCACGCCGAGCTGACGGACCTCGGCCGGCAGGCGTCCGAGTACCTGGTTGACGCGGTTCTGCACGTCCACGGCCGCGATATCCGGATTGCGGGTGACCTCGAACGTGATGGTGATCGTGCTGACGCCGCTGTTGGTGCTCGACGAGGACATGTAGGTCATGCCCTCGACGCCGTTGATCGCCTGCTCGAGCGGCGTCGTGACGGCGGCCTCGACCGTCTCGGCGTTTGCTCCGGTGTAGATAGCGGTCACCGAGACCGTCGGCGGCGTGACTTCCGGGTACCACGCGATCGGCATCGCGGGAATTGCCAGTGCGCCGGCGAGGACGATGACGAGCGAGCACACGGCCGCGAGAATCGGCCGCCGGATGAAGGTATCGACAAACATAGTGCCCTCAGCCCACCTTTACAGGGGATCCATCGCCGATCTTCTGGACATTCGAGACAATCACTCGGTCACCGGCGGCAAGCCCGCGCAGGACGACGTAGCTGTCGTCGATGACCGTGCCGACCGTGATCGGTTTCTGACGCGCCACGACCTTGTCGCCGGTGCCTTCGGCCACGAACACGAAGTGTTGTCCCGCGATTCGGTTGACGGCGACGACAGGTACCACCAGAGCCGGTTCGTTGCTGAATACGAGGCGCGCCTTCACGTACTGCATCACGCGCAGCCCCGGTGGCCGCCGCTGCAGCGTCGCCTTGACCAGCACAGATTGCGTCGCGTCGTCGGCGCGCGGGGCTATGAACGTCACGGGATTCGAGGCGATGACCTTTCCTGCATCGTCGAGCAGCTCGACGGCGAGGCCCGGCTTCAACTCGGTTGCCCGCTCGAGCGGCACGTTGAGGTACGCTTCGAGTCCCTCGGCCTGGTCGATCGTCGTAATCGGCGTCGCCGTCGTCACGCGATCACCCTCGCGTACCGGGATCTCGCCGACGATCCCGGCAACGGGCGCGATCACGCGGTAGTACTGCAGCTGGACTTCGTTTTCCTTGATCTGCGATCGCACCGCGGTCAGCTGCGCCTCCGCGTTCTTGTGCGCCGTCTCCGCCTGCTCCAGTTCGGCCAGGCTGACCGCCCCTGCCTGGTGCAGCTTCTTCATTCGCGTGATTTGCTGTGTGGCAAATGCGAGGTCGGCCTCGCGTGCGGCGACCTGCGATTCGAGCGTTGTAATCGAGGCTTGCTGCCGATCGGGGTCGATCTGGATCAGCGGCTGGCCGGAGCGGACCTGATCCCCGGCTTTGACGAAAATGCGCCGGACGAAGCCCTCGACCTGCGGCTGGATCGTCGTCGATCGCAGGGATCGGATCGTGGCCACGAACTCGGACGCTCGCGGGACCGGTTTCGGTTCGAGTGTCAAAGTCATGACGTCGGTCGGCGGAAGCGCAGCCGCACCGCCCGCGCCTGATGCCGGCTCCTGATTGCCGCGGCACGCGGCGGCGCTGCTGGCGGCGACGAGGAGAAACAACGCAAAGAGCCGTGAAATCGAGCTGTTCAACGGAAGATGAGGCATGATGACGCGTCCAGTTGTTAGACTCCTGCCCGAAGGAAAAATCACCGCCGCGGACGTTGGCGTGAAGTTGTCGGGGTGGGCGACGGGAACGAAGCGGAATCTTTTCTATATCAATAAAACGGGCGAACTCCAAGCGAAGTTACGCGGGCGGAACCGGTGACGACGCGTCCGCTCAAGACGCTCGAGCGCGTACTGTCGAAGGCAGGCGCAGGTTCGCGGGTTGATGCCCGTGGCTGGATACGCGCCGGGCGCGTCAAGGTCAACGGTCAGGTCGTGCGCGATCCGGATACCTGGATCGACATGCAGCGCGATCGGGTGCGGCTGGACGGAAAGCCGTTACAGGCTCGCGACCGCGTCTACCTGCTCCTGTATAAACCGACCGGCTATCTGACGACCTACCGCGACCCGAAGGGCCGGCCGACGGTGTACGACCTGATTGCCGACCTCGGCACCTTCGTCTCGCCCGTCGGGCGCCTCGATCTCGACACATCCGGCCTGCTGCTGATGACCAACGACAATCAACTGGCGGAGCGTGTGACGAATCCCGAGTCGCACCTGCCGAAGACATATCTCGTCAAGGCGTCGATGCGCCTCACGGACGAGCAGCTGCAGCGGCTGCGCGACGGTGTCGATCTCGCCGACGGGCCCACGCGTCCCGCGCGCGTACGCCGCGTGCGCGACTCGGAGAAGTACACCCATCTGGAAATTACGCTGACCGAAGGCCGGAACCGCCAGGTCAGACGGATGATCGAAGCGCTCGGCGCGACGGTGCTGAAGCTGGTACGCGTGAAGATCGGATCGATCTCGATCGGCACGCTGCCGATTGGCAAGTGGCGTACGTTGACCGCTGCGGAAGTGCAGGCACTGCGAAAGGGTTGAGTCGTGTCCGCCTTCAGGCGGACCTATGGCCGCAAGACCCGCAGCTTCGAGTCGTCGACGATCTCGAGCACTTCCACGCGTCCGCCGTAGGCGCGCGACATGCCGACGTCGACCGCCCAGACGCGATCGCTGCATCTGGCGGTGACTTCCTCGTGGACGGTATGCGCCACGATCATCCGGCGCGCGCCGAGAATCTTGAGCGACTCGGCGAGGACGTCACAATCCTCCGGGGTGACGTTGGCCGAAAACTGGCGCGTCCACATCACTCGATCGCCGTCATCGACGCCCAGCGCGGAATCGGGCTCTCCTCGCTCCCCGCGCAGCCAGTCTCGAACCTCGCGGTTGATGCGATCGACGCCGTATCGGGCCCAGCGTGGGACCACGCCGCCGTGCACGAAGACCGTCTGGCCGAGTTTGAGGACGACTGGGAGCTCGGCTATCTGCCGCGCGTACGGCCCGCCGGGCATCAGGGCGGCGCCGCGCGCGCGTTCGCGCGGCGGCAAGTGTCGCAGCCGCGGATCGTCCCGCTTGAGGCCCGCGAGCTGTTCCCACGCGGGGAACGGGTTCGGCCCCACGGCCTGATTGTCGAGCCGTCCGCCGAACACCTCATGGTTCCCGATCAGCGCATGGACGGTCCCGCCGGCCTTGCGGGCACGGCGCTGCAGATCGAAGAAGTAATCCAGAACTTCCTTTTCGTCGTCGCTGCGCCCGATCAGGTCACCCAGCTGAACGACCGTGAGCGTGCCGCCGATCCATTCGTCGCGGGCGTTGACGGCGCCCGCCGTCCGCAGCGCTCTCCTCAGCGCGTCGATGTCCGCGTGGATGTCTCCGATCGCGACGACGCGGCCGTGAGGTGCAGGCTGAGCACCCCAGGATCGCCACGCCATCGTGAGCGTAAGGAGCAACGCGACGGCGACGCTGAATGCTCTCAAGGGTGACATGCGTGTGGAATCAAGCCGAAGTCGCTCTCGGCGGCGTTGATGACCCACTGCCCGGAAAGGTCGGGCTTCGAGGCAGCGCCTCCCGCCTGCGCAGCGAGCAACACCAACACCCGCAGAGTCATCGGCCTCAGGGGATGGTATCGTACGGCCCCGATTTCGCCGTCGCAAGGAGCCTGCATGACCAGTCGATCGCATCTTCCGTTTCTCGCACTGATTCTGGCGTGTTTTGTCCTGGCCGGTTCGCCGCCCATCTCAGGACAGTCGGGCGCGACCTATACCGTTGACGCGAACTGGGCGCAGCTTCCGGCCGGCACGACCTGGAATGGAAACACCACCTGGATCACAGCGGACGGGAAGGGCAACGTCGTGGTGCTGGTGCGGACCGCGCCGTACTTCCGCGTCTTCACGCGCGATGGGCGGTTCGTGAAGGCATTCGGAGATGACGGGCTGTTTCAGAGCGCGCACAGCGTGACGATCGACGCCCAGGGTTTCCTCTGGGTGACCGACTCCGCCGCGCACGTCGTGCACAAGTTCAGCGCGGACGGGAAGCTGCTGATGACGCTGGGCAAGAAAGGCGCCGCCGGCGATAACTCCTCGCGCGAGCTGTTCAACCAGCCGAATCACGTCGCCGTTGCCCCGAACGGCGATATCTATGTGTCCGACGGGTATGTGAACGCGCGCGTCGTGCATTTCTCCGGCGCCGGGCAGTTCGTCCGCATCATCGGCGGGGTGAAGGGCTCGGCGCCGGGGCAGCTTCAGCTGCCGCACGGCGTCGCCCTCGATTCGCGAGGGCGCATTCTGATCAACGACAGCGACAACCAGCGTGTGTCGATCTTCGACAAGGACGGCAGATTCGTCGAGGCGTGGCCGTTTCCGTCACGCGGCGGGATCGCGGTGGCCTCCGACGACACCGTCTACATCAGCGACGTGAACGCCGGCATCGTCAATATCGTGAAGAACGGGAAGAAGATCGACAGCGTCTCTGCCGAGCGGGCTCATGGGATGGGCATCGACACCGACGGATCCATCTATGTGTCGGGCGCATCCCGCATGACGGTCATGAAGATCACGAAGCCACGGTGACAACAGGGGAGGATGTATGTCGAAATCGGGATTCCGGCGCGTGTTGTGCGCCACCGCACTTGCAGCAACAGTTCTGGGTTCGTCGCTCTCGGCCGATAACGCGTGGAACAACTATCACTGGGCGCGCACCAGCAACCCATTCACCCTGACTGTCGTGAACAGCCTGACGAGCGACTGGGATTTGTATGCCGACGTTTCCGTGTCGGACTGGACGGCGTCGAGCGTGCTCGACCTGACGCAGAGGGATGAGTCGCTCGACGATCGCGGTCGGCGACGATGCGATGGCCCCGCGGGTCAGGTGCGCATCTGCAACATGGCGTTTGGCTTTAACCAGTGGCTGGGGATCGCCGGCATCTCAATCGACACCGACGGTCACATTTTCACCGGCTATGTGAAGCTGAATGACAGCTATTTCAATACGTCGTACTACAACACGGACCTGTGGAAGCAGAGCGTCGTCTGCCAGGAACTGGGGCACGTCCTCGGGCTGGATCACCAGGACGAGGACTTCGACAACGAACCGTTGTTCAGCTGCATGGATTATCAGGATCCGCCGTTCGCGGAGCCGGACGACCATGACCTCGCCCAACTGGCAGACATCTACGCGCACCTCGACGGCTTCAACTCCTACATCACGGACAGCGGCGGCGGTGGCGGTGGTGGCGGTACCTGTAATGCACCGCCGGGAAAGGGCTGCAACAAGGTCGGCGTCCCGCAGGGTGAGGGTCGGGGGGAGTGGGGTATTTCGCTTGGCCGGCGTGGCGCGAAGGAACGGTTCCTCCGCATCGATCCCGACGGAACACGCCATGTCACGTTCGTGACCTGGGCACAGGGCCGCTAGTTGTACCAGCCTCGCATGCGGCGGGCGCGACCATCCGCTCAATGGACGTGGTTCGCGCTCGCCTTTGTGCTGGCCATCGGATTGGCCGCCCTGAGCGGCGCCGCGCAAACGTCGACGATCCTCACCAACGGACGAAACCTCCAGGTCCCGATCAATCACGGGCTCCCCGATAAGTCGCTCGACTTCACGTTCTGCCGCCTGCGATACCAGAACATCCGCCGGGCGAGAAAGTCCGGCTGGGGCGACGACTATCCGCAGGCGGACTACAACTTCCTGGTGCGGATATCCGAGCTGACCAAGACGCGAATCAGCCGATGGAAGAACGGCGATCCCGGCTTTGCCAACGTCACGCCGATGGATCCCGATCTCTTCCGCTGCCCGTACATACGCATGCAGAACGCGGCGAACTACGACTTCTCACCCGAAGAGACCCTTCGCATGCGCGACTACCTGTTGAAGGGCGGCTTTCTCTGGATCGACGACAACTGGGATCCCGACTTCGAATACATCCGTCCGAATCTCGAGCGCATTCTCCCCGGCGCACAGATCGTCGACCTGCCGGTCGATCATCCGCTGTTCTCGACGGTGTACCGCCTCAATCCGCTTCCCCAGATCCCATCGATGAATTCCTGGATGCGTACGGGTGAGAGTTCCGAGATCGGGCCATCAACCGTGCATTACTACGGTGTATTCGACCCCCACGACAGGTTGGTCGTGCTCGTCAGCATGAACTCGGACGTCTCCGACAGCTGGGAGCGGGAAGGTGACAATCCGTCCTACTTCGATGTGTTCGGGCGGGAGGGTTATGCGCTCGGTGTGAACGTCGCCGTCTACGCCATGACGCACTGAGATCGCGGTCGGCCCCTATTCACGTCTGTTCAGCGCCCGCGACAGCGCCTGAATGTCGCGGGCGGTGATGATGTCCGTATTCAAGCGCGATGTCTGTCAGTCGTGCGTTATGCGCCGGCGAGAGCGGATGCTGGCCGCCAGTCCCGCTGCGAGGCCGCCGCCGAGCAGCAGCACCGACGCGGGCTCCGGCACTGCGACGGATGGAGCGACGCGGAAGACGGCTGCGCCGCCTCCGGCACTTGCGCTGGCGAGATTCATGATGGTCAACGAGTGTGCGCCGGGACCGAGGTCCACCAGCAGCCGGCTGTAGGACGGATCGCCAAGCGCACAGCCGATGTTGTTGCCGCACTCGCCTTCGTCTGTCGGGAGCGACGAGACACCCACCGACACGAGGTTGTCGAACAGCTCGAACGTGTCGCCCGACAGGAACAGATCGAGAACCGTGACGGTTGCCGGACCGGAGAACGTCCACGGCGGCGCGAGCGCGTCGGATGCCAGTGGATTCGTCGTCGCGAGGCATCCCCCGAAACAACCCTCCGCGGCGCCACCGGCATCGAACTGGAATTCCAGCCAGCTGCCATCCACGGCGATGGTGGTGGCGGATGCCGATCTGGCGGAAAGGACGAGTAGAAAGAGTCCGACGACAATGAACCTGGTCTTCATGATGGCTTCCACATGAGCTAGCGGGCCGCGACGATCGCGACCTGGAAGAATGCGACACCGCGCAGCAAGTATCGAGCCCGACAGGGAAGATCAACGCAGATTCTGTGCAGCTGACCGAAGGAGCGCCGGTGCAGCGACTTAACGATCGCAGCCGAACACTTCGCGGTGAATTCCAATGCCGTCCGCCGGCTGCTTGTTCAAGCATCAGCCGACTTTTGTCACAACGGCCAGTGCTGTTTCGTCCTTCCTGTTGAGAGCACAGACGGGGAGGCGGACGTGCTGAGATGGTTGTTCAGGCGCATCGTGAGTGCGTTCGAGCGGCAATGGAACTACGACGCGAGCTACCTGCGCGAGATCATAGACGCGAGCCCGCGCGCCGCATGGCGGTTCATGAACGCCGCACGGCTCGGGAACTACCGCCGTGACGTGCCGATCGAGGCGCTGGTCGCCGCCGGGATCACCGCGGTCCGATCGGAAGACTGCGGCCCATGTACGCAGCTGGGCACGGCGATGGCCGAACGGCAGGGCGTGCGCCCGGACATTCTTCGCGCCGTATTGACCGACGACGTTGCCGCGATGCCCGACGATGTCGCACTCGCCTGGCGGTTTACGAAGGCGGTCCTGGCGCACGACGCGGCGGCGGATGAGCACCGCAATGTGATCCGTGAGCGATGGGGACCGAGGGCGGTGGTAAGCCTGGCATTCGCAATCACCACGGCCCGCGTTTATCCGACGGTGAAGTACACGATGGGACACGGAAGAATGTGCACTCGCGTCGTGGTCGCGGGAACCCCGGTGGCGATCGACCGGGACCTCACATCGAAGGCATGGGATGCGGTCTCGTCTGACGCCCGTCGACCGGCATGACGGATCCGGCGGTCAGCTTCGAGCCGCACCGGCGGCGGTTGCTGGGCCTGGCGTACCGGATGCTCGGATCCGTCTCGGAAGCCGAGGACGCCGTCCAGGACACGTATCTGCGGTGGCATGCCGCCGATCGCGACAGCGTCTCGGACCCGCGCGCATTCCTGACGACGACCGCAACGAGGATCTGCCTGGATACGCTCAAGTCGGCGCGAGTCCGCCGCGAAACGTATGTCGGCCCCTGGCTGCCGGAACCCGTGCTCGACACCGCCGCGCTCGCGCCGGACGCACAGACCGAGCTCGCCGAGGATCTCTCGATCGCGCTGCTGCTGGCGCTCGATCGACTGTCGCCGCTCGAACGCGCGGCGTTCCTGCTGCACGATGTCTTCGATTGTTCGTTCGGCGAGGTGGCCGGAGCGCTGGGTCGGAGCGAAGCCGCATGCCGTCAGTTGGCGTCGCGCGCGCGCACCCATGTGCGTGAGGCGCGGCCGCACGGCGTTTCAACGGTCCAGAGCCGTTCGGAGTCCTCGACCCACCAGCAGCTGGTCGCCGCGTTCGTCCACGCTGCCAGGTCTGGCGATGTACAGGCTCTGATGGGCATGTTGGCGGACGACGTGCGCCTGATGACCGATGGCGGAGGCAAGGTGGCGGCCGCGTTGAATGTCATAGAGGGTGCTGACCGCACCGCTCGTTTCGTCGTCGGCGCGGTGAGCAAAGGGCTGCCGGAGGGTTCGACCATTCGCGTCACGTCGATCAACGGTCTGGCTGGTGTGGTCGCGTACCGGCGGATGGTTCCGTCCAGAGCGTGGCATTCGAGATCGCGGACGACCGGATTCACGCGATCTACGCCGTCAGCAATCCGGAGAAGCTGTCGCATCTCACCTCGTTCATCGCACGAGGGGGCTCCTCGGGCACCTGCGTGTGGCGCCGTTGCTAACAAATCGCCCCCGAACCACGCCTGAATGTCACCTCCGTTGACAGCCATCTCCGAGTGTTTTATTTTTATCGCATATATGTGTTATAAAACTAACATGACGGCAGCGCTGCTCGTGTCGCTGACAATCATGTCCGTCTCCGCGCAGTCGCCGACGCCAACGCAGACGGCCCCGTTGCGATTCGAGGTGGCGTCGGTCAAACCCAACAAATCCGGCGGCGTTCTCGTCTTGCAGCCGCGCGTTGCCCCGGACCGGTACCAGATCATCAACCTGGATTTGCGGACGTTGATCGCGATGTCGTTCAACCTGCCGGCGTATCAGATCGTGAACGCGCCGGACTGGACCCGGAACGAGCGGTTCGACATCACCGCCCAGATGCCCGCGGGTCTGAAGCCGTCACCCGCGGCCCTGTCGGAGATGCTGCGCACGCTGCTCGCAGAGCGCTTCCGGCTGGTGACGCATCGCGAGACGCGCGAGCTGCCGGTTTCAGCGCTGGTGATCGCGCGAGCCGATGGAAAGGTCGGGCCGGGCCTGGAGCCGGCCTCGGCAGACTGTGCGCCGGGAGGAAGCCGGCGTCTCGGTCCAGGTCCCGATGGCCGGCCGCAGCTGCCGCCGCCGGGAGTACGTCCATGCGAGACAATGGGCGGCACCAGCTCGTTTACGTCGGGCTATATCACGATGGACGGGCTCGCACAGATGGTTGCCGGGCGAACGGGGCGCGTCGTCCTGAACCAAACGGGTCTCGCGGGTGCTTTTCAGCTCGCGCTGACGTTCACCCCCGAGCCGACGGCAATAGGTAATCCGCCGCAAGTCCCCGCTGTCGTCGATCCAAATCTCCCCTCGTTCACGACGGCATTGCAGGAGCAGCTCGGGCTGAGGCTCGAGTCGACGCGTGCTCCAGTCGAAGTCCTCGTCGTCGAGTCGGTCGATCGGCCGGCGCCGGACTGAAACCCCTACCGT
>JAICQE010000069.1 GCA_025938035.1 Vicinamibacteria bacterium | reverse complement strand
GCACCCAGCTTCGGATTCCGGTACTTCGGATCGATCGGCAGGTTGTTCTCGATCTCCTGCAGCTCGCCCGAGAACCGCGCCAGCTTCTGCGTCTCGGCGTCGTCCCGCAGCGTAATGAACGCCTCGAACGCCGCCTTGTAGTTGAACCACTCGTCCTCGTACACCTCGTACGGACCGATGGTCGGCTCGATCGACGCGTCCAGCTCCATCCACGCCACGTCGCTGTCGTAGTAGTCATTCGACTGCAGTGCGGCGGCGCGCTTGTCGAGGTAGTTCTTCAACGTCGGCTGAGTGGTGAGCGCCGCAGCCTGCCGAAGCAGCACGGCGACGCGTGCCAGCTCGTTCTGGTACTCGAGGTTGTACGGAACGATCACGAAGTTGCCCTGCCCGTCCGTCCGGATCGTCGTGAAGAAACCGGTCGCGCGCCGCCGTTCGGCGTCGGGCAGACGATTAATCCACTGCTCTACCTGTTCCTTCTTCGCGTTCGCGGGATAGAAATTTCCTCGTTCAGGCTTTTTCGGGACGCCAAGAATGAACGGCTCGTTGTGATCCAGACGTGACCACGGACCTTTGTTGATGAGGAAATAGTGCATCCGGGCCTGACCCAGCGGCGACGCGTCCTTCGCCAGCTCGATCATCAGGCTCTCGTTCTCTTCCCAGACCTGTCGCAGGAACAGCGCGTCGAGGATCTTTGCTGCATTCACCAGAACGGCCAACGCGTCGCGTTCGTTCGACGGCAGCCGGCTCACGTCCGCGGTGAGATCTACGGGCGCGAAACGGCGGATCATGCCTTCCAGGCGCTTCAAGTCATCGGTTTGCACGTAGGGTGCCTCAGGCTGTCGGGCAGGTTCGGTGGATTGCGGTTGCCGGCACGCGACGGCCAGCGACAACGCGATCAGCAACGTTCCACCAACTGTTTTTGGCATCATGGCTCTTCGCGCTTCGCGTTCTTCGGTTATCCGGCTGCAGCCGGACTCTACTAATGGACTCCGAAGCTGGTCTGCAGCTTGGCGGGATCGGTCCCGAGCCGGCGGAGGGCCGTCTCCCACATCAGCTCCGGGGGCACCGTGAAGATCAACGCCGGGTCGACCTCCATCGTCAGCCACGCCGACGCCGCGAGTTCCTCATCCAGCTGACTTGGCGCCCACGCGGAACAGCCGACGACGATGCGGGCACGGTTCGAGGGCGGTTCCTGCAGCAACTGCAGCGCGAGCTGGTGCGACATGGACAGCACGATCCCCGGACAAATCTCGCGCTGCTCGTCGTCCGGCCCCTGAGCATCGGAGCTGAGCACCCACGTCTGCTGCGGCTCGACCGGCCCGCCGACCCACAGCCGCACTTCGGGATCGACCTTCACCGGCGGGTCGGTCTTGACCATCGTCCAGGCCGGCTCCTCCATCTGGCGGTTCACGACGAGGCCGAAGGCGCCCTTTTCCGTGTAGTCGCACAGCAGAACGACCGTCTGCGCGAAGTTTGGATCCGCCATCTGCGGCATCGAGAGGAGGAGAATCGGCGCGGTGCCCGACATAACCGAATAATACCGTTGTCAGCGCGTGGCGTTTACCAGGGCGATGTCCAGGTTCCGGCGCAGGCCGGCGACCTTCGCCCGGGTCATCGGCGTGCCCTTGATGAGCGTGCGCAGCTCATCGTCCGATTGGCTTGCCAGATCGACGAGGCGCGGCAGATCGAGACCGGCGCGCGGCTGCCATGGCGAATCGCCGGACGTCGGAGCCGGCTGGTTGTACGGACAGACTTCCTGACAGATGTCGCAGCCGTACACCTGGGTGCCGATGGCCGCGTGATACTCCGGAGGCACGTCCCCACGATGCTCGATCGTCAGGTACGACAGGCACCGGCCTGAATCGAGCACTCCCGGTTCGACGAGCGCGTGGGTGGGACACGCGTCCAGGCATCTGGTGCAGCTGCCGCATTGCTCGAGCCCCTGCGTGTCGGGCTCGAGAGCGAGCGTGGTGATGATCTCGCCGAGAAAGAGCCACGACCCGAGCTCAGGGTGGATGAGGCACGTGTTCTTGCCGATCCAGCCCAGCCCGCCGTACTGCGCGTACACCCGTTCCTGCACCGGACCGGTGTCGACATACGTGAGAGCGTCGAATCGGTCGGCTGATTCCGCCCGCATCCACGCAAGCAGGGCATCGAGACGCGCTTTCAGGACGTCGTGATAGTCATCGCCCCAGGCGTATCGGGAGATGCGGGCCACATCGGGGGGGAGGTCGTCCGAGTAGGGGCGCGCCGTGTTGTAGAGCGTAGCCGTCACGATCACGCTGCGTGCGTTCGGAACGACATGCCGGACATCCGCCCGCTTGTCGGCCGAGCGGTGCATCCACGTCATCGTGGCGGCGTGGCCACGCTCGAGCCAGTCGGGCAGGAACGAGAGCTCCGGATAGCTCTCGGCGCGGGCGACGCCGCACAGATCGAATCCGAGCTCCCGCGCTCGCGTCTTAATCGCCTGAGAGGTAATCATTCGCTGAACGAAACATGGTGGCGCGAACCGTGTCAGGTCCGCGTGGCGCGCCTGACAAGGCGCGCCCCACGAACAATGCGGTTAAGTCTTTGAAACCAGTTGCCGGACGACGTACGGCAGGATGCCGCCGTGGCGGAAGGCCACCAGCTCTTCGGGCGTGTCGATCCGAACCGTGACCGTGAATTCGAGCTGTGACCCGCCGGCGGCCGTCGCCACCACGCGAACGTCGCCGCGTGGTTTGAGACCGTCGGCGACGTCGAGCAGGTTGAACTCCTCCGTGCCGGTCAGCTTCAGCAGCGCGGCACTCTGCCCCGCCTTGAACTCCAACGGCAGCACACCCATGTTGACCAGGTTGCTGCGGTGAATGCGCTCGAACGACTCGGCGATAACCGCCTTGACGCCCAGCAGCTGCGTGCCTTTTGCTGCCCAGTCGCGCGACGAACCGGAACCGTACTCCTTGCCGGCAATGACGAGCAGCGGCACGCTGGCGGCCTGGTAGCGCACCGACGCGTCGTAGATCGTCATCAGCTCGCCGCCGGGCTGATACAGCGTCCAGCCACCTTCCGTTCCGGGCGCCATCTGGTTGCGCAGCCGCACGTTGGCGAACGTGCCGCGGACCATGACTTCGTGGTTGCCGCGGCGCGCGCCGTACGAGTTGAAGTCGGCCGGCTTGACGCCCTGTTCAATGAGGTAACGTCCAGCGGGGCTGTCCGCCTTGATGGATCCCGCCGGCGATATGTGATCGGTCGTGACGCTGTCGCCAAGCAGCGCCAGCACGCGCGCACCCACGATGTCCGAGGGCTTCGACGGCGTCATCGTCATGCCCTCGAGGAACGTCGGCTTGCGGATGTAGGTCGACGCCGCGTCCCACGTGAAGCGGCTGCCTTGCAGCCCATTGAGCGCCTGCCACCGCTCGTCGCCCTTGAAGACATCCGAGTAGCTGCTGCGGAACATGTCCGACGTGACGCTCCGCAGCATCGTCGCCTGCAGTTCCTGCTCCGACGGCCAGATGTCTTTCAGGTAGACGGGATTGCCGGCCTGATCCTGGCCGAGCGGCTCGACGGTGAGGTCCTTCGTA
The DNA here is from genome assembly GCA_025938035.1 of Vicinamibacteria bacterium. The sequence goes on along the minus strand of JAICQE010000069.1, from coordinate 16,272 downwards.
ATCCATCCGGCGAGCGCATACGCGACGACCAGCGGCGGCGAGGCCAGATAGTTGGCGCGGACATCCTGCTGAATCCGTCCCTCGAAATTGCGGTTGCCGCTCAACACCGAGCACACGACCAGATTCCGGTCGCGGACCACCGAGGAGATCTCGTCCGGCAGCGGCCCGCTGTTGCCGATGCACGTCGTGCAGCCGTAGCCGACGAGGTTGAAACCGAGCGTGTCGAGGTAGGGCGTCAACCCCGCGGCGTCGAGATACTCGGTGACGACCTTCGATCCCGGCGCCAGGCTGCTCTTCACCCACGGTTTCCGCGTCAGTCCCTTTTCGACGGCCTTCTTCGCGAGCAGGCCGGCGCCGATCATGACGCTTGGATTCGAGGTGTTCGTGCAGCTGGTTATGGCCGCGATCACCACCGCGCCGTGATCGAGCGCCTCCAGCGCCGGGTCCGCGACAGCCACCCCGCTCTGCGCCAGCACGCCTGTTGCCGCGGCCGCGCCCTGGCGGGCACCACCCTCGGCGGCGCTCGCTCCCTTGAGCGGCTTCGACGGCACCTGCATCGTCGGCAACGCCACCTGAAAAGCCGACTTCGCGCGCTTCAGCGTCACACGATCCTGGGGCCGCTTCGGTCCGGCGAGGCTCGGCTCGATCGTCGAGAGGTCGAGATCCAGCACCTCCGAATATGTGGCGTCGGGCGCGCCGGCGGCGCGGAACAGGCCCTGCTCTTTCGCGTAGGCCTCGACGAGCTGCACGCGCTCCGGATCCCGGCCGGTGAGACGCAGATAGTCGAGCGTCATCTCGTCGATCGGGAAGATCGCGACCGTCGCGCCATACTCCGGGCACATGTTGCCAAGCGTCGCGCGATCGGCAATCGTCAGCGCGCCAAGCCCCTCGCCGTAGAACTCGACGAACTTGCCGACGACGCCATGCTTGCGCAGCACCTCGGTGATCGTCAGTACCAGGTCGGTCGCGGTGGCGCCCTGAGGCATCGCACCGGTCAGCCGGAAACCGACGACGTGCGGAATCAGCATCGAGATCGGCTGGCCGAGCATGGCCGCTTCCGCCTCGATGCCGCCCACGCCCCACCCGACAACGCCAAGCCCGTTCACCATCGTGGTATGGGAATCGGTGCCGACCAGCGTATCCGGATACGCGACAGTGGTTCCGCCGATCGTCTGCGAGAACACCACGCGCGCCAAGTACTCGATATTCACCTGGTGAACGATGCCGGTGTCCGGCGGGACGACCTGAAAGTTGTTGAACGCCCGCTGTCCCCAGCGCAGGAACGCGTAGCGCTCGCGATTGCGCGAGAACTCCAGCTCCGCGTTGAGCGCGAACGCGTCGGGCCGCGCGAAGTAGTCGACCTGTACGGAGTGGTCGATGACGAGCTCGACGGGCTGCAGCGGATTGACCTTGTCCGGGTCGCCGCCGAGCGCAACGATGGCATCGCGCATGGCCGCCAGATCGACCACGCACGGCACGCCGGTGAAGTCCTGCAGCAGGACGCGCGCCGGCATGAAGGAAATCTCTTTCTCAACGGCCGCGGCGGCGTTCCAGCGCGCAAGCGCGGCGATGTCGCCGGACTTCACAAACGCGTTGTCTTCGCGCCGCAGCAGGTTCTCGAGGAGGATCTTCATCGAGTACGGCAGCCGCGACACGCCGCTGAAACCGGCTTTCTCGAGGGCTGGAAGGCTGTAAATCTGCACCGGCTGTCCGCCGACGCGAAGGTCCGTGCGCGTTCCAAACGTATTCGCAGTCATTCGCTCAGTGATCTCAAAAGATCATCATACTCGCTGCAGAGGTCGGGCGGCCCGCTCGACAGCGCCGACGTGCTTTCGGCTTGTTCCTTGCGACGGTACGGTTCAGGAGGTTTTTCTCATGAATAAGAGCCGTACCGATATGCAGAGCGAGAAGATGCGCGGCAGCGGGAGCTCGAGCGAACGCGGAAGCGGTAGCAGCTCAGGAATGAAGCGCGGCTCGAGCGACAGCGGCGGAATCTCGAACCGCGAGCTGAGCCGGGAAGAGTGCGAGCAGGATCAGCTCCCGGAGCGCGGACGGTCGGAATCAGATCGGTAGCTAGAAGCTGAAGTACACCGATCCCGTAGCGGCGAGCTGACGCGTCGCTCCGCTTTCAGCCGCCAACCCGCTGGTCATGACGATGAGAGCGGCATCCGCCCGGATGCCGGCTCCCTTGATGCGACCCCGGCGTTGCATGACCAGCGGGTACTTCAACCCGCCGCCACCGCGGAAGCTGATCCCACTCTCCAGAAGCGCCAGGCCCTCGTGCACGGCGCCGACGTAGCCGGCGCCGGCGGATACGAAGGGCACGACCGAGCGCGAGCGCGCCTGCCGCAGATTCACGAGCAAACCGAGATCGAGGGAGTACTGATCGACGCGTTCCCCGAGACTCACTGGAGGCGCCCCTTCGACATCTCCCGTCACTGATGTCTCCAATTCGGGCCGCGACCAGGCGCCGCGGATCTCGAAGACGTAGCGGGGTCCGAGCAGGAAATCGAGACGGACCTCCAGCGGGACGCTGCCGCCGATGCGCGACGACGTATCGAACAACTGAAACGGCTGGTTGCTGCGCCCGCGCAGATCCGCGTCGGCCGTTCCCAGACTGCTGCCGCCAAGGAAGCCGGCGCCGACCGACAACTCCACGCGCGGGCTGCGCGGGGGACGAGGGGCGGCAGGCGCCTGCGCCGCCGCGGTAGACAAGAAGGCGACGAAGAGATCGAAAACCACGAAGAGACACATGCTTCGTGCCTTCATTTCGGCCGCACTGTGACGTCGAAGCTGTCGCCCACGCCACCGGACGGCGCGGCGACGAGCCGCGGGTAATACGTGACCAGAAAGTCGATATCCACGTCGTCGAGCGCGAAGAAGCTGTCGATGTCCGCATCGTCCAGCGGTTCGACACGCACGACGTAGGGGCCCGGGGTCAGTCCCAGGATCTGGAACCCGCCGTCGTCGCCCAGGGCGAACCCGCCGATCAGATCCCCGGTGCGTGGATTGAACACGATGACGTGAGCGCCCTTCGCCGGCGCGCTGCCCCGGCGCACGCGTCCGTGCACGCCGCCGGTCGAGTTTTCGAAGTTGCCGTCCGGGTACAGGTCGGAGACGCCGGCGATGTCGTCGGCCTCCAGCACGCGATCGACGATCGAGCCGCGGCCGAGCGAGATCGGAAACATCACGGCGCCGGATCCAAGCACGCGACGGCCGCCCTCCGGCCTGAGCTCGGTTTCGCCGATGGCGGAGTGGCCGAGACCGAGGAAGTGCCCGATTTCGTGCACGGCCACCGACTCGACATCGAACCGATCCGGGTCGCCCCCGGCGGCGGTCGACCACTCGAAGATCGAGTTGAAGAAAATGTCCGCCTCGATCAGCTCGCCGGTTTCGTCGTCGTAGAGGAACGTCGTGGCGCCCAGCACCCGATCCATCTCGGGGTGATCCTGGAACCCGATCGCTGACAGACCGTCCTCGTCGAAGGGCTCCGCCGCGGTGAAGCCGGCAAAGGCAAACTCGATCGACGCGGTCGGCACGTCCTGCCAGGTCGCGAACGCGCGAGCGATCGTCGTCTGGAAGACCGACGCGGTGACGCCGGGCACCCCGCGCTCGGTTGCGAACCACCGCACCGGCGTATCGTCCCAATGCACGCGCGCCGTTCCGACGCCGGTCCCGAAATGCGAGTACGCAAGGGCCGGCGCGGTCCACGCGCAGACGATCGCGACAAGAAGCAGCCGCGGCATCACCGCGCTCTCGGAACGGCGCGGCGAACCGGTGGCTGAACGGACGGACCGGTCAACGCCAGCTGGACCTGACGCGCGAACGCCGCCGGATCGAGCGGCCGGCGCGACGGATCGCCGCGAACGACACGGCCGGCTGCGGTCGCGACGGCCGGCGTGACCACGGCCCCGCCCGCACGCCGCGCAATGCGATAGACACCCTGACTCAGGCCGTACGGCATCGCAATCGCCGGCGCCCGCCCCTTGAGGAACAGGATCACCTCGTCGCCGGCCGTGAACTCCGGAGCGCCCAGCATGACGCGGCGGTAGCGGCCGACCCGGCCGCCCGGCACGCGGAAGACCGTCTGCACGCCAGCGGTGCCTTTCATCGTGTCGGCGACGGACAGCGTAATCACGCTTTCAATCGTCTGACGCGATCCGGCCATCTGCGTCTGCACGCTGACGACCGTACCGCGAACGATCAGTTCGGATTCGCGAGCCATCTGTCCGAAATCCGCCGGAACGAGCGTCGTCGCGGAGAGCGGCGCCCCCGCGACGCACACGCACGCCGCGATCAACGCTCGTACGTAGTGTCCGCCTTTAGGCGGACCCACAAGCGATGGCAGGGAGCGTCCGCCGTTACGCGGACCATCGTTGAAGCGCAGGGAATCGCTCATGGGAGCTCCGTTCATGCAGACTTCGCGCCGCCCGCCGTCCGATCCGCGCGTCTGGCGGCAGCAACTTCCAGAATCGCCTCAGCCGCGCGCGCGCTCGCGCCCGACGATCCCATCTGCGCTCTTACCCGCTGCAGCGCTTCGGTCATCTGCGCGTGACGAACGCGATCCGTCAGCAAGCCCACGACTTCTCCGGCAACACGATCGGGCGTGAAATCTTCCTGAATCAGCTCCGGGACGATGCGCGATCCGGCGACGAGATTCGGCATCGCATACATGTCGACGTTCACGAACCGTTTGCCAAGCCGATACGTCAGCGGCGAGAGCCGGTAGACGACGACCATCGGCCGCTCGTGCATTGCGCACTGTACTGTCGCCGTACCGGAAGCGGTGATGACGACGTCCGCGGACGCGATTACCTCGTCTGTCCGGCCGCGGACCAGCGCCGCGCCGGCGGCCGACAGCGGGGCGAACTGGGCGTCGGCAATCGTGGAGGCGCATGCCACGGTGAACTGCACCGCCGGCACGCGCGCGCGAATCAGCGGCATCGCCTCGGCGAACACCGGAACGGTGTGCTCGACTTCGTTGCGGCGGCTGCCCGGCAGCAGGGCCACCGTCGGCGCATCCGCCACCAGCCCGCGAGCGGCGAGAAACGACGGCCGCGACTCGCCCGCTTTCGCCGCGTCGATCAGCGGATGACCGACGAAGCGCACATCGACGCCCGCATCCTTGTAGATCTGCTCTTCGAACGGAAAGATCACGAGCACGCGATCGACGGAAGCCTGCATGGTCTTCATGCGGCCCGGCCGCCACGCCCACAGCTGCGGGCTGATGTAATAGACGATCGGCACGCCGAGCCGCCGCACGCCGGCCATCAGCCGGAAGTTGAAGTCGGGGAAATCGATCGGAACGAATACGTCGGGACGCCGCTCGCGCGCGGCATCGATCAGCCGCCGGAGCATCATCACGGAGCGCGGGATGACGCGCAGCGACTCGACCAGGCCGGTCACCGAGAATCGTGTGAAATCGCCGAGCAGCTCGCCGCCGGCGCGGCCGAGCTCCGGTCCGCCGAAGCCGAAGATCTCCGCGTCGGGCACGCGGCGCCTGAGTTCCGCGGCCAGCGCCCCGGCGTACAGATCGCCGGAGGCTTCGCCGCACGAAATCATGATGCGCAAGTTATGACGGTCGGATGAACAGGTTGTCCGGAACGGGTTCGTTGAATGAGACCTTGGTGATGGTGCGCTTGATCACGGCCTGGCCGTTCTGCATCAGCTGCGTCTCGAACGGGACACGGATCCCGCTCACGAACCGGTAGTCCGAGAAGACTTCCTCGCTGAGAAGGGTCCGTGGCTGCGGGCCCGGCGTCGTAATCGTGTACGCCTGTCCGACGATCAGCATCTGCTGGTCGATGAACAGGCGCACCCGATCGAGTGCCGGCCCGCTGATCTCCAGCACCTGCACGGGCCGGCCGTCGCGCGCGGCCTGGTCGGTTCCCTTCCGTACGGTCAGGCGGCCTTCGGCGGCGTCGATGAGCAGCGGGATGATGTCGCGCCGCACGCTCGCGGCGAAGTCGGCAGCCATCCCCGGCGGCGCGTCCTGGATTCCCGCCGGGTTCTTGACCCAGGCCGTGCCCGCATTGAAGACCTGTGTCGTCTGCGCGCCGTTGATCTCCGCGTCCACCCTGAACTTGTTGGGATAGGCGATGTAAGTCTTGGTCGTAGACGGCAGCGTTCCTTGCTGCATCTGGAGCGTCGTGATGGTTTCCGCCACCACAGTTCTGATCGCCTTGAGCGCCATCAGCCCGCCGCGGGCGTCGACGACGCGGCGAAGCAGGTCCAGCGCCGCCCGATCGTTCAGCGCCGAGGCATTCGGCGCGCCGCCACCGGCGCGCGGATTCACTTGAGTGGCCAGGTACGCGGGCCGCACCTTTGCGAACGGTCCGAACGACTCGAACGACTCGAACGGCTCGAACGATCCGAACGGCTCGACCGATCCGAACGGCTCGACCGATACCCTTCGTCCGGTTTCGCGCCTGAGCGACGCCGACATCAGATCGAGCTGCCCGACGGGAATGACTTCGACGTCCGTCAGGCCAAGGTCCCGCAGCTGCGGCACGAACGCCTTCGCATTTCCCACCAGGACGACGGACAGCCGATCGGGCTTGAGATACGCCTGAGCAACGCGTTGGATGTCGTCCGGCGTAATTGCCGTGACCCGCTGCGTGTAGGTGGGAATGTCCTCCAGCGGCAGCTCGTAGAGCACGTAATTGATCACCTGCGTGGCGATGTCGTTGGGCGACTCGATCGTCAGCGGAAAGCTGCCGGCGAGGTACGCCTGCGCGTCCATCAGCTCGCGTTCGGGAACCCGCTGCTGCTGCAGGCGCGTGAACTCCTGCACCATCAGCCGCAGCGCCTGGGCCGTGGTGTCCGTGCGCGTATCCGTCTCCGCGACGATGTCGCCGGCCAGCTTGCGGCCCTCGGTATCCGCGGACGCTCCGTAGGTCAGGCCCCGCTCCGATCGCAGCACACGGTGCAGACGGTTTGCTCCCTCCCCGCCCAGCACCTTGATCGCCAGATCCCACTTCAGGTAGTCCTGATGCTTCCGCGGAATGGCCAGCTGCCCGACGCGGATCTCCGTCTGCACGGCATCCGGCTTGTCGACGACGATGATGCGGCGCGTCGGCTCCGGGGGAGCGGCACCGCGCCACACGGATGCCTCGCCGCGCGGCCAGCTGCCGAACGCACGCTCGGCCGCCGCCGCCGCTTCCTTCTGCGTGATGTCGCCGACGATGGCGAGCACCATGTTGTTGGGAACGAAGTGCTGGCGATGGAACCGCCGTAGATCGTCGCGTGTGATGCTGGCGATCGTCTCCGGGGTTCCACTGCCCGGCAGCCCATAGGGGTGGAAGCCGTAGACGAGCCGATCGAACACCGCCGACGCGATGTAGTCGGGGTCGTTGGCGTTCACCTGCTGCGTGGAGGTGACCTGCTCTTTCTGCCGTTCGATTTCTTCCGGCGCGAACGCGGGATTGCGGGCAATATCCGCCACCAGGTCCATCGCCAGGTCGAAGGAGTCCTTCATCACGATGGCGCTGACCGAGGTGAAGTCGTCGCCGGATCCGGTCCCGAGGACGCCGCCGATCGAGTCGATCTGATCGGCAATCTGCTGCGAGCTCCTGGTGGTGGTTCCCTGATCGAGCAGGTTCGTGACGAGGAGCGACACGCCGCGCTTCTTGTCCGGGTCGTTCGCGCCACCCGCGCGCACGAGCAGGCGCATCGACACCGCGGGCTGCTCGTGATGCAGCACGGTGACGACCTGCATCCCGTTCGACAGCGTGCGGATGTCGTAGGGCGGGAAGGTGACCTGCTTCGCAGGCAGCGGCCGCGGCATGCGTTCAATCGGCCAATTCGCGGTTTGCGCCGAGACGATCGCGCCGGACAGCACGACGAGCAGGAGGATCCTCACCGCGACCCTCCCTCTTTCGGCAGCACGTGGAGGACTACGCGGTTGGCCTCGTTGAAGTATGTCTTCGCGACCCGCTGGATGTCCGCGGTGGTCACGTTCATGAAGATCTCGAATTCGCCGTCGGCCGTGCCGATGTCGTTGTGGATGACGGCCGCATGGGCGAGGTGCATGGCCTTCTCCTGAATCGTTTCGCGGCTGAGGATGTAGTCGCGCGCCCACTGGTTCTTCGCCCGCTGCAGCTCGTTGGCGCTGATCGGCTCGCGCTTCAGCTTCTCGAACTCCTCGATCAGCGCTTTCTCGGCCTCCGCGGCCGTCCGCCCCGGCTGCAGCACGGCAACCGCATAGAAGAGATTCGGGTCCTCGGTGATGTTGCTGCTGCCGAACGCCGTCAACGCGAGGCGCCTGTTGTACATGAGCTCACGCGGGATGCGCGAGCTGTTGCCGTCCGACAGAATCTTGCCCGCGACGTGCAGCGGGTAGGCGTCCGGATGCCCGTCGTAGGTGACGTGATAGCCGACGACGACCGCCGGCAGCGGCCACGACTCGGATACGACAGCGCGCTTCTCCTGCTTCTGCTCCGGCTCCTTCGGAATGCTCCTCGGCACCGGACCCGCGCCCCTCGGGACCCGCGCGAAATACTGGTTCACGAGCTGGATGGTCTGCGCCGAGTCGAAATCGCCGACGATCGTGACGGTGGCGTTCGCCGGAACGTAGAACGTTTTGTGGAACTCGCGGACGTCCTCGACCGACGCCGCCTCGAGGTCCTTCATGCTGCCGATCGTCGGGTGCTTGTACGGATGGGTGGTGAAGGCGTGGTCGAAGATGATTTCGTTGAGCCGGCCGTACGGCTGGTTCTCGATGCGCATCCGCCGCTCTTCCTTGACGACTTCGCGCTCGCGCTTGAACGCTTCCTCGTCGATCCGCAGCGTCGCCATCCGGTCGGCCTCGAGCCACAGCACGATGGGGAGGTAGTTCGCCGGCACGGTCTGCCAGAAGACCGTTTCGTCCTCGGTCGTGTACGCGTTGCTGCGTCCGCCGACGCCGGCAATCAACGAGGTGTGTGAATCGGGATCGACGTTCTGCGACCCCTTGAACATCATGTGCTCGAACAGATGCGCGAACCCCGTCCGCCCGGGCCGCTCGTTCTTCGAGCCGACGTGATACCAGACGGCGACGTGCGCGATCGGCGTCGAGTGATCCTCCGACAGGATCACGCGCAGCCCGTTCGGGAGCGTCAGGAGCTGGTACTGGAGCTTGGGCGGCTTGACGGCCGCCACGAGCGGTGTGACGGCAGCGAGAAGAAGCGCACAACCCAGAGCCGAAATCGTTCGAGTCACCCGTTGATTATCCCAGATCAACGGCTCAACAACCTGAAGCCGGCCGACATCCACGTGGCGGTCCCGAACTCCGTGGGATACGGATCGATCCGGCGCTCCACGGCCACAAAAAGCTCGACGGCGCCGCCTCCTCCCTCGAACCGGAAGCCGCCCTCAGCGCGGTAGCCCGTTTGGCCATCCCTGCCCGCCGTGCCGTCCACGCCCAGCACGCGGAGGCCGCCGGACGCCATCACATCAATGCCAGGGCGCAGGAGCCGGTCGGCACGAACGCGGGTATCGAGCTCCCACTCGTAGTCGACGAACGAGCGCTGGACGACCCAGCGCAGGTCGCCCTGGGCGTCGAGATACGTCCCGCCAAGCAGGAACGCGCGCCGGACACGTCCACCCAGCATGTTCCAGTCAACCGGTTGTTCCTTCGGCCGGTCGCCGAGGTGGCGCGACTGGTGAAAGAACACCAGCGCCGCCTCCGTCTGCCTCAGCCGTGCGGTCAGCGCGCCTGCGAGGATGTAGTTTCCCTGATTGGGATCGAACTTCTGCAACTCTTCGCCGAGGATCGCCTGATAGTTGGCCGTGAAGATCAATCGGCCGGCCGTGTAGTCGATGAAATCGACCTCGCCGCCGAAGTTGGCATCCCATCGGAAGCGCTCGTCGTCGATTCCGCTGAGGTGCTCGGCGCCCATGCGGAACTCGGCGCGCGGAAAGAACGACACGCCTGTTTGTGCGGCGGCTGATGCAGCCCAGGCCGTCATCAACCCTGTCATGAGGAACGTACGAATCATTCGCAAATCCTGGTTAACGGAAAGGCCGGCCTGAAAGGTCGGCCTCTACCATCATCGGTGGATCCGGCTTCAGCCGGATTTCGGCGTCTGGCCGGTGAGAGCGGCGAGGCGGGCCTCCAGCTCCTCGATGCGGCGTTTCAATTCGGGGAGCCGGCGGAAGAGGACGGAGGCTTTCCGCCACTCACGGCTGTCGATGGCCGGATAGCCGGCGACCATGACGCCCGGGTCGAGCGAGTTCGTGACGCCCGACTGACCGACGGCCATCGCGCCGCGCCCGACCGTGAGATGGCCGCCGACGCCGACCTGTCCGCCAAACATCACTTCGTCGCCGATCTCGGTGCTGCCGGCAATCCCGACCTGCGCCGCCATCAGCACATTGCGGCCAACCGTGACGCCGTGCGCGATCTGCACGAGGTTGTCGATCTTCGTCCCGGCCTTGATCCGTGTTTCGCCGACCGCGGGCCGATCCACGGTGGTATTCGCGCCGAGCTCGACGTCGTCTTCGATGACCACGGCCGCGGTCTGCGGAATCTTCTCGTGCGTGCCGTCCCGCCGGCGGACGAAGCCGTAGCCGTCGCCGCCGATGACCACGCCGTTCTGCAGGATGACGCGGTCGCCAATCGTGACGCGTTCGCGGATCGAGACGTTCGAGTGGATCACACAGTCGCTGCCGATTCGCGCGCCGCGGCCAATCGTGACGTTGGGGAAGATGACGGTGCGGTCGCCGATGGAAACGGCCGACTCGATGGCGGCAAACGCGCCGACGGAGACCTCGCGGCCAAGCTGCGCGTCGTCCGCCACGGCCGCGTGGGCATGGACCCCCGGCGCCGGGCGCCAGTCGGGAGCGAACAACCGCACGGCGCGCGCGAAGGCGAGGTAGGGGTCGTCCGCGCGCAGCGTCGCCACCGGAGCGGACGGCGAGGCGCGCTTGAGAATCACGGCGGACGCGCGCGTCGCCGCCAGCAGCTTTTCGTATTTCGGATTGGCGACGAACGTGACGTCGCCGGGCCCGGCATCCTGGATGCCGGCGACGCGGAGGATCTCGATCCCGCCGTCGCCTTCCAGGTCGCAATCGAGGGCCGCCGCGAGATCGCTGAGCTTCACGTGCCGGAATTGTACCGTGACAGCGGTTCAATTTCGGGTGGCGACGGGCGCGGAAATCAAGCCGGGGATCGTGCGATCGCGACCCGATCGAAGAACTTCGGCAGCTGTTCCAGCCGCACGCGGGCGGCGACGTCGCGCACCCGTGCCTCGCGCGCGTGCGGATCCTGGAGGGCCAGTTCGCGCAGCTCGTCGAGGGGCGGGCACGACCGGCCGCGCCAGGCGACGTTGCGCAGCGCGTTGAGCGCTCCGCGCATGGACAGGAAATGGCCGATGAAGCGGAATCCGAAATACACCGCGGGCAGATTCGCCACGCCGGGAATGACGACCAGCGGGAAGAACGCGACGAACGTCACGACGAACAATGCGCCGTCGATATACATCCACCGGCGGTGGCGGTCGTAGTCGCGGCGCAGCGAATCGCGAATGAGGGCGTGCACTTCGTCGAAGCTCATATCGGCCGGGTGCGCCGCCGTCGCCGACGTCTGGCCGCGAAGGTTCCAGAGGAGGCGCTGCTCCGCGATTCGCTCGGCGGCCCACGCCATGCCGCGATCCTGCATCCGGCCGATCCAGCTCTTGGGCTCCGGATCGGGCGTGTCGCCCGCGCGGTGACGCTCTTCCGCCGCCCGGACGATCCCGCCGAACCGCCGACGGATCCTGGCGAACAAACCGCTGGTCTCGGGCTCGACCGGCTCCTCCCCTGCGACCGGCTGTTCGCAATACAGCTCGTACCGGCCGGGACCGACCGGAATGACGAAGACGTCCATCGTTGGGTTGGTGGTTGGTGGTAAGTGGTTGGTGGTTACTAGTCTAAAGCGCCTTCCTCCTCGCACTGAAGAGATTGAACAGCAGCAACGCGAGCGCGGCGAGCAGCAGCAGGTGAATCAGGCCGCCGGCGACGTCGAACAGGAAACCAATCACCCAGACCAGCAACACCAGAACGAGCAGCGTCCAGAGCATAGCCACCTCGACCAAGACAATTGGCAAGGGGTGTGCCATGGTCTGGATAAGGTGAGGACCGGATACCGCCGGCCTGCGACGGCCGTTACCATCCGGATCACCCCATGAATGCGTTGCCCGTACCCCTCGCGCGCTTTGCCGCCACCCACCTTGGTTCGCTCGAAGATTTGAAAGTCCTGGCGCTCTGCGTCGAGGAACGGGATCGCTGGCACGACGCGCCGGCCATCGCCCGGACACTCGGCATGACGCGCGGTACCGCGCGCGCGGCTCTGGATCACCTCGCCCGGAACAACCTGCTGGACATACGGATCACCGGAGACCTGCGATATCGCTTCCGGCCGGGCACCTCCGAGCTCGAGTCGCAGGCGCTCGCGCTGGTGGATGCCTACCGGCGGAATCCAAGCCAGGCGTCGGACGCAATCGGGGGATAAATCGGGCCGGCCTTTCGACCGGCCCTGGGGAGGCGACCTGGACGCGGGGGAAGCACTGCGGGGGCGCGTCCAGGGGCAATGTTGACAGTCCAGCCCCGGCCAGTCCATCCCGCATAGACCCGATATTTCGTTGGCTCGGCTCGGTAGCCCGGGTGGCTGAGTTGTTACCCAGACCACCAAGGCAACGCAGGCTACCCAGCTACGGATTTACCGGATGACGCCGCGGCGAACGGCGTAGAGAACGATTTCCGCCGCGCTGTGCAGGTCCAGCTTCTCCATGATGTGAGCCCTGTGGGTTTCCACCGTGCTCGGGCTCACATTGAGCAGCGCGGCGATCTCCTTGTTGGTCTTGGCTTCGGCAATCAACTGGAAGATTTCGCGCTCGCGCTCGGAGAGCGATTCGTAGCGGTCGGTGACGCCTTTGTCGGCGAGCTGGCGCACGTAGTCGTCGAGCATGACGCGCGCGATGGCGGGGCTGAAGAACGAACGGCCCTGTGCCGCTTCGCCGACGGCCTTCAGCAGATCGACGTCCGCTGAGTCCTTCAGCAGATAGCCGGTGGCGCCGGCCTGGAGGATCTGCGTCACGTAGGCTTCGTCGGCGTGCATGCTGAGGACGAGCACGCGCGTGGAGGGCACGCGCTTGGTGATCTGGCGCGTCGCTTCGATGCCGTTCAGCAGCGGCATGGCGACGTCGAGGATGGCCACGTCCGGCTTGTGTTGTTCGGCGAGCCGAACGGCTTCCCTGCCGTCGCCCGCTTCGGCAATGACCTCCCAGTCCGGACGCTCTTCGAGCAACTTGCGCAGTCCCTGGCGAACCACCGTGTGGTCGTCCGCCAGGAGGATACGAACGCGTCCCATCAGCCGGCCTTCCGCGTGGCGTGCGCACCGAGCGGCAGCGTGACCACGATGCGTGTGCCGCCTTCGGGACGGTTGTCGATGCTGAAGCGGCCGGCCAGCGACTGGGCGCGCTCGCGCATGCCCATCAGGCCGAGGCCGCGGCGCGCATCGGCCCCGCCGGACGCCTCGGCCATCCCGCGGCCGGAGTCCTCGACCACGAGCTCCACCTGGTCGTCGATGCGCCGCAGCGACACGGCGCACGACAGCGCGCCACTGTGCCGCGCGACGTTGGTCAGCGCCTCCTGCACGATCCGGTAGAGGCACACTTCGACGTCGGGCGGCATGCGGTCGTTGCGGTCTTCATGGGAGAAGTGCGCGCGAATGCCGGTGCGCTTCGAAAAATTCCGCAGGTACGCGGCCAGCGTTTCCGGCAGGCCGAAGTCGTCGAGCATCGACGGGTGCAGGAGCTGCGACAGATCGCGGACGCCCTGCAGCGTCGTTTCCGCCACGCCGCGCGCCTCTTCGAGCGCGGCGTGCGCGCGAGGATGCGTGCCCGGCGTTCGCAGCGCGACGCCGACCGACATCTTGATCGCCGTCAGCGCCTGTCCCACTTCATCGTGGAGTTCGCGCGCCAGGCTGCGGCGCTCCTGCTCCTGCGCGTCGACCAGGCGCGCCGACAGGCGCTCGAGGTCGAGACGATTGTGCGTTTCCGCCAGACGCTGGCGGTTGATCTCGCGTTCGAGGCCGGCGACGTGCCAGGTGGCGAACCACGCAGCGGCGAGCCCGAGCAGCAGCGCGACGCCGACGATCCACACGAATCGCGCGCGCGCATCGGCATAGAGCTGCGCGACATCGGCATTGTGCTGCGCGAGCGCCGCCTGCTGCAGCGTCCTCAGGTTATCGAGCAGCGTGAGGACGTCCTTGCGAATCGGCCGTACGTTCCGCCGCAGCATCGTCGCCGCGCGGGTGGTATTGGTCGGCAGATCGTCGGCGAAGACGAATTCGAGCGACGGCCAGTACTCGGCGAGCTTGGCCTCCAATTTGGCCCACTCGTCGCGTTCTGCCGCCGACTGCGCCTGCGGCACGTATTCCGCCACGCGCCGTTCGGTCGCTTCGCGGAGGACGCGCAGTTCGTCGCGGTACGTCCGGCGCGCGACGTCATCGGCGTCGATAAGCGCGTCACGGACGTTGATCGACCCTTCGAGCACGTTACGGCGAATCACCGACACGGCATCGGCCGCACGCGCATAGGCGGCGTGCTCCGCCTGGACGCGATCCCTGACGTCGCCGAGGCTGCTGATCAGTTCGTAGCCGGCGAAGACCCACACCGCGAGTACGACGGCGAAGCCGGCGGTGAGGGCGCCGATAATGGACGAGACGCTGGCCGACGCGCCTTCGATGCCCTTGACGACGTTGCGGATGACGGAATCAGACATTCAACGGGGCGGCCCGACCACCGCTTCCAGCCAGCCCGCGGCGCCGGTGGCAGTCGTCAGGTACGCGCCTGGAACGTATCGCAGCAGCGCCGACTGATCGAGGCGCTGATCGCGCACGACAATCGGAATGTCCACGGCGGCAAGCATCGCGCCGTCGCTCGTGTCGCAGCCCAATCCAACCGTCAAAATCTTATCGTGCCCGCGCGCCAGGAACAGGGCGCCGAGCAGCCGCATCGCCGCCGCGGGGCCGAAGGTGTCGAAGCTGAACATTTCCCACTGGTCGTCCGGCGCCGCCACATCGTCCAGTTGAGTGAAATACTCCGGCGGGATGTGCAGGGCTGCTCCTCCGCGCGAAATGAACGGCTGCATCAGGCCCAGCTCGCGCTGCATCTGGCGCATGTCGGCCGCGCCCGAATCGCTGACGAGGACAATCGGTACGCGTGTCGAGATCAGCGCGTTGAGCGCCTCCCGCGACAATTCGCACGGCGAGGCGGCGCGCTGGCGCAGCAGCCCGTCAACGCGCGTGAAGATCACGAGCGTACCAGACGCGGTGTGCACGCCGGAATGCGCCATCTCCATCTGCATCCGGCGACTATATGGGACGGTGCCGCCGCGCGGTATCCGGTTCGCACAGGATGGCGCGCCCGGTCAGTGTTTCATAGGCTGGTCCGGTGAACCACCGCACTCCACCGCTGCCGACTCCTCGACTGGCGCACGAGCGCGCCATCCTCGACAACTGGAAGGAAGACGATGGCGTCTACGTGACGCTGCGCCGGACACCGCCGCCACGGCACGGGCACGTCAACGGGCCCGGCGCTGCGGACGCGGAGCCGGGTTCACCGGAAGCGCCGGCTTTCCAGCGGCCTCCCACGCCCCGGCGATGATGGCGGCGGTGGCGGCGATCGCTTCGCCGAGCCGCCGCTCGAGCACGGCGCGGTTCGCCGTGAAGAACGCGTCGTAATACGCCTCGTCGTAGACGTCGCGCGCACCGATCGCCTCGAGATCCGCCTGCAGGATCGCCGGCACCAGCTGATTGCTCGCGAGGAGCGTGGCAAAGGCGAAGTCACGCGGATCCCTGATCGGGGCGATCGGCTTCGGCACGATCGTCAGCCGCTCGCGATACCGTTCGAATGTCGTCGACTCGAAGCGTGCGTGCACGCCATTCTGCCCGGTGAGCTGCCCGTCGTAGTTGATGACGGCATGAAACGGCACATGTGCGTCGGCGACGTAGTGCGCCAGCCAGGCAGAAAAGAAAATGATGTCGTTCTGGCCGAACGCGCCGCGGCGCGGGTAGTCCTGGAACGCGCGCCGCAGGGCGCCGTAGCGCTCTTCGACAGCCCAGGGCAGCGTGCCCATCTCCTGCATCCGGCTGCGTCCGAACTTGGCGATGGCTGCGGTGTAGTCGCGCGGCAGCCCGTTGAACGGATACGGTCCGAAGCCCTGCCAGTCGAGGTCGAGGAAGTGGTTCGGATCCTCCTCGTGCGCGAACCCAGCGGTCCTCCAGGTATCCGGATCGATCGAGCGCTCGAT
>JAICQE010000105.1 GCA_025938035.1 Vicinamibacteria bacterium | reverse complement strand
GCGAACGAGCCGAACCCGATGAGGTCAGTAGCGTAGAGTTCGAACCACATAACCACGCTATCGTTAGCTCGGAATCGTTCTAAGAAGAAACACACCCAGCCAAATGGCGCTCACCATGATGCTCAGCGCTAATAGGCACAGCAGGATCAGGGGGGCGCGGCCGACGATGAAATAGCGGTCGCGAACGTGGAGATCGACCCCGACCCTTCGGAACAGGCACGGAGTCACGGCGTGTTCCGTGCCTTCCGCCGACGTCGGACCACGTAGGCCATCATCAACGCAACGACAGCCAGCAACAGCGCCAGCAGAAGGCCGTTGAGGTCGAAGACGTCTTCTTCGATCTCAGTGCCATACCCTACGGAGAAATCGGGAGGCACCTGAGATTGCAGACCTGAGCGCATCGAATCCACTTAACGCTTCCCTCCGTTTCCGCGCCTGCCCATTCAGCCTTCCCTGAAACGTGATCACAAGGTCGATTCGTAGAAGAGCATGATCGGCAGCGCTCCCCACCAAGGCATTCCCAAGGCGGCCCGCAGGATCGTCAGCAGAACTCGGAAGGCGCCCACGAAACCCTGTGGAGTCACCGCTTCTTCGTAGTCGTGGCAGTAATCACGTAGTTGTCGTTGCGCGTTTGCGTTACGGACCACTCACCATTAGGACAAGCCATATAGCGCCCGCAGTGACGCTCACTTCTTCTTCCTCTTCCGCAGACCGAGGTAACCCACGACCGTCGCCATAATGACGAGCATCATCAACTCGGGGCGGTCAAGACCAAGATGTCCGATCATCGCTTCTTCCTGCCTTCATTCTTCCGCGGCTGAACAGGCGCTCGACAAAGCCAACCCGTGACTGTGCTTCTGGCACTGAAGTGCGTTCATTGCAGAGCTTTACGCCGTAATTAATTCCCGTATCATGGGCGTCACCGTTGCGTATCCGAATCGTGAAGGCTCTCACCGGCGTCATTGAGAGCCATGCCCTGAGCCAGTTCCTCAACGGTCACGTCTACGACGTGGATGCATTCCTCGGCGCGCAATTGGTGGCGCTCTGCGCAGCCGTCGAAGTCCGGTCCACGGACCGCACCGACAGCAGGGACGACGAGACCGACATGGATCGGCTCGATGGTGGCGTTCACGTCGTACCCCCAGACAGATCCGACGACAGGCCAGAGCGCCGACGACGAAAGCGCCGTTAGCCTCACCGCTTCTTCTTCCGCATCACCACAGGCGCGCTGTCGTAATTCTCCACCTGTCGCAGCGTGATCACCGTCGCAGGGAGCGCGCATAAATTGCTGTTCGAGCGCTTCCGCGACGGCGCAGAAAGTGCGATCGTAAGGCCTCTGGGGCGAAAGTCATGTGTCACGCTAAGTCATTGACCCAATTAAGCTGAAAGCGCCTCGACTTCACATATTTGCGCTTGACTTTCGCGCGGCACGACCCTAGGATCTACCCCGGCTGTGACCTCCTCTGTCACCACCACACCTCACAATCCATTCATCACAGCCCGTCCCGCCCAAGCGCGCAACGCGGAGGCGGACCAAAGGAGCCTGCATGCCGCCTTTCGACGACCAGAAGGAACGCAACAAAGCCATCGACATCGCTGTCGGCCAGATCGAGAAGCAGTTCGGCAAAGGCTCGATCATGCGCCTCGGCCAGCGCAATTCCGTCGGACCTATCGCCTCCATCTCCACTGGCTCGATCAGCATCGACTACGCGCTCGGCATCGGCGGGCTCCCGCGCGGCCGCGTGACGGAGATCTTCGGGCCTGAATCCTCGGGCAAAACAACGCTGGCGCTGCAGGTGATCGCCGAGGCGCAGAAGGCGGGCGGCATGGCCGCGTTCGTCGACGCCGAACACGCGCTCGACGCGCAGTATGCGCAGAAGCTGGGCGTGGACCTGGAGAATCTGCTGGTCTCACAGCCCGATAACGGCGAGCAGGCGCTTGAAATCGTGGAAGTCCTGATCCGTTCGAACAGCGTGGACGTCGTCGTCGTCGACTCGGTGGCCGCCCTGGTGCCCAAGGCGGAAATCGAAGGCGAGATGGGCGAAGCGCAGATGGGGCTGCAGGCGCGGCTGATGTCGCAGGCGCTGCGGAAGCTCACCGGCGTGGTCTCCAAGTCGAACACCACGCTCATCTTCATCAACCAGCTGCGCGAGAAGATCGGCGTGATGTTCGGCAACCCGGAAACCACAACCGGCGGACGCGCGCTGAAGTTCTACGCCTCGGTGCGCGTGGACATCCGCCGCATCGCCAGCATCAAGGACGGCGATCAGGTGATCGGCGGCCGCACGCGCGTCAAGATCGTGAAGAACAAGGTGGCGCCGCCGTTCCGCGAGGCCGAATTCGATGTGATGTATGGCGAGGGCATCTCGCGCGAGGGCGACCTGCTCGATCTGGCGGTGGAGAAACGAATTGTCGAGAAGAGCGGCGCCTGGTTCGCGTATGCGGGAGAACGTCTCGGTCAGGGCCGCGAGAACGCCAAGCAGTTCCTGAAGGATAACGCCGACGTCCGCCGCGCGATCGACGACCGGGTCCGCAAGGAGCTCGGCCTCACGCGCGAGGCCGACATCGTCGCCATCGCCTGAGGACCCCTTAGGCCTTCTTGGGCCTTCTTGGGCCTTAGGCCTTACGACTTGGGCCTTCCTGTGGCAGGTGGCGGGCTTCCGCGATCTGCCACCGGTCGTCCGAAACCTGCCAGATCTCTTCAGACGGGTAGCGGTAACGGCGTTCGGTGGAAACTGCGGAACCCCGGCCTCGCCGCGGTGTGTCCTGCTTCGAACGGTTCGTCTTGACGAGGTAGAGGTTCGCCATACCTGCGGAAGAGGCAAGGCCGACGCCAATTGCTGAGAAGGCAAATTCCTTCGAAAAATGAAACTCGAACTATACGGTTGAGGTAGGTTTCAAAACGGCCGGGCTGAAATCACTACACGGTCGGGCCGCTTGCCAGGCGGTCGGCCAGTGTAAGGATCCCGTCACTTTGGTGCCCGGCCGTCCCCAAAGACGCTCCAAAACCCCTTTGATATACTCGAACGTCTCTTCGGCCTCCTTTTACAGTTGACCGGGGCCAGGTAGCTCAGTTGGTAGAGCACCGCACTGAAAATGCGGGTGTCGCTGGTTCGATTCCGGCCCTGGCCACCACTCGACTCGCGAGCGTGGCGAGCGAGGCGAGTGCCCTGAGCGAGGCCCTTCGGGCCGAGTCGAAGGGCCGTTATCTCAGCGGACGCTCGCTCACTCGTGGCGGGCCCGGCGCGGAAAGCGCCCGAGCGAGCAGCACTTTCGCAGGAGTATCCAAGTGTTCCGAGCAATCCCATTCATCCTGATCCTCGTCGTCGCCGGCTGCAAGAAGGACGCTGCCACTCCCGCCGGAACCGCGGAACCGGCTGCGGGCGCTCAGACCGGAGCGGCGGCCGAGCCGGTCAAGGCGCTCCCCGAAACGCTCCCCGACGTGCTCGCCAAGGTCAACGGCGAAGCCGTGACGCGCAAGGAGCTCGAGGACTACGTGCGCAACCTCGAAGGCCAGGCCGGCAGGCCGATCCCCGCCGATCAACGCGACCGCATCTACCGCGGGGTGCTGGACCAGCTCGTGGGCTACAAGCTTCTGCTCCAGGAAGCCAAGGCGCGCAAGGTGGTCGTCGCCGACGCGGATGTCGACGCGCGCATCGCCGAGGTCAAGAAGCAGTTCCCGTCGGAAGATCTGTTCATGCAGACGCTCATCGATCGCAAGATGACGCTCGAGCAGATCAAGGCCGATGCGCGGCGGGACCTTTCGATCGCGCGGCTGATCGAGGCCGAAATATCGCAGCGCGTGGCGCTGAAGCCAGGCCAGGCCGAAGACTTCTACAAGAACAATCCCGACAGGTTCACGGAGCCGGAACGCGTCCGCGCGAGCCACATCCTGATTGCGGCCGAAAACGCCGACGCGGCGGCGAAGGCACAGGCAAAGACGAAGGCCGGACAGATCCTCAAGGACCTCAAAGCGGGCAAGGACTTCGCGGCGCTGGCGCGCCAGCACTCGCAGGATCCGGGCAGCGCGGTCAACGGCGGCGATCTCGGTTTCTTCGCGCAGGGCCAGATGGTCGGGCCGTTCAACGACGTCGCCTTCAGCCTGAAGCCCGGCGCAACCAGCGACCTGGTCGAAACGCAGTTCGGCTACCACATCATCCGCGTCGCCGAGAAGCAGCCCGGGCGTACCGTCCCGCTGGAAGAAGTGCGCCCGCGCCTCGACGAGTACCTGAAACACCAGAACCGCGAAAGCGAAACCGAATCCTTCGTGAAGGCGCTGCGCGCGAAGAGCAAGGTCGAAATTCTCGTCTGACCGCGCCGTGAGCGACAGCATCCGCCTCGACATCTGGCTCGATGTCGCGTGCCTGTTCAAGACACGTTCGGAGGCGAAGCGGGCCTGCGAGGGCGGCAAGGTCGACGTCAACGGCAATCACGCCAAACCAAACAGGCTTGTTCGTGAAGGCGATCGCGTTCGCATCAGCCGGGGCGCCGGCCGCTTCCAGGATGTGATCGTCCGGATCATCCTCGAGGAGCACGTCAAGAAGACTGAAGCGCGTGCGCTGTACGACGACGTCACGCCGAAGCCGTCTCCCGAAGAAGTCGAGATGCGCCGCCAGGAACGCGCCTACCGCGCAGCGGCGGCCGCGGCGGGAACGCCGGATCGCCGGCGGCGTCGCGAGATCCGGCGTTTCAAAGAGGGCGAGTAAGATCAGGCAGCGTGCCGCGTAACCAGGAAGTCATCCGCCAGTGGCGTCTCCTGCACGCGCTGGAGTCATCGCGTCATGGCGCCACGATCGACGGCCTCGCGTCGGAGCTCGACGTCACGACGCGCACCATCCGCCGCGATCTCGCCGCGCTGCAGGAAGCGGGATTCGCGCTCTACGATGAACGAGACGAGGAGGGGCGCGTGCACTGGCGCATCGACGGCCAGGCGCTGCACGGGCTCGAGTCCGGCTTCACGCTGCCGGAGCTCTGCGCGCTCTATCTGAGCCGCAACCTGCTCGAGGCCGTGGCCGGAACGCCTTTTCAGCGCGACCTGACGAACGCCTTTGCGCGGCTCGAGAAGATGTTGTCGCCGCGCATGCGCCAGTTCCTCGACCGCCTGCCGTCGGTGCTGGCCGCCAAACCCGGGCCAGGGGCCCGCGGCGCGGCCACCTCCCCCGATATCGTCGCCCGCCTGCTCGAGGCGACTCTGCATTTCCGGGTGACGACGATGACCTATCACTCGGTGTCCGGCAAGCGCGTCAAGGAATATACGATCCATCCGTATCGCCTGGCTTTCGCCCAGGGCGGAATGTATCTCCTCGCCTACGTTCCGGAGTACAAGTCTGTCCGCACCTTTGCCATCGACCGCATCACCTCCGTGACGCTGGAAAAGCAGACGTTCACCCCCAGGCAGGACATCGGAGACGACGTCTTTGCCAATTCGCTCGGGGTAAACACCGGGCCGCCGGAGCGCGTAGAAATTGAGTTCGCAGCTGACGTGGCGCCTTATGTCCGCGCGCGGGTATGGCATCCATCGCAGGATGTGCGCGAGAACGGCGACGGGCGGATGCGCCTGACCATGAACGTGTGCCATGACTGGGCGCTGCGCAGCTGGATCCTGAGCTGGGGACCGTTCGCCCGCGTCGTGTCCCCGGCGCCGCTGGCCCGCGCCATCCGCGCGGACCTCGATGCCGCGGGCACCCATTACAGGTCGTCATGACCACACGCGCGATTCGCTTCGTCATCATCGCCGCCGGGTTGATCGTCTTCCTGGCAACCCCCTCATTCGTTCGCCTGTACACCGATTGGCTGTGGTTCGGCGAGCTCGGATATCAGTCCGTTCTGGCGACGATGCTGCGAAGCCAGGGAACGTTGTTCACGATTGTCTTCGTCGGCATGACGGTCTGGCTGACCGTGAACCTGCGTATCGCCGTCGGCTCGCTTACCGACGCGCGGCCGATGTACACGACGCCGGAAGGCTTCAGCATCTCGCTGCCCGGCCGCCGGCAGTTCACGTCCATCGCCAACGCCGCCGCCATGCTGATCGCGCTGCTCGCGGGTCTCTACGCGGCGGGTGAATGGAATGTATGGATGGCGTGGCGTCACGGGGTGCCGTTCGGCCAGTCCGATCCGCTGCTCGGCCGCGAGGTGGCCTTTTACGTCTTCACGCTGCCGTTCTTGGCGCTCGTACGCTCGCTGCTGCAGCTCGCGATCGTGACCGCCGCGGTCGCGTCGGGCGCGCTCTACTTCCTGTCGGGCAGCCTCGTCTCGACCTTCCCGGCCCGCGTCACGTTCAGTCCCATGGCGCGGCGGCATCTGGCCCTTCTGGGGGCGGCCTTCCTGCTGGTCCTCGCGTTTGGCGCCTGGCTGCGGCACGCGGAATACGTGATTCCAAGCGCTGCCGGATCGGTCGGCGCCACGTACACGGATGTGTACGCGCGCATGCCCGCCGCCCTGCTGCTCATCGGCGTCTCGGTCATCGGTGCCATCCTCGCTCTGGTGCAGGCGTTTACGGATCGGCGCTGGCCGATTCCAGCAGCCGTCGGGCTCTATCTGCTGGTCTCGATCGGCGGCGGCATCTACGCCTCGCTCCTCCAGCGCATCGTCGTCAGCCCCAACGAGCAGGCGCGTGAGACGCCGTACATCCAGCACAACATCGAGGCGACGCGCGTGGCCTTTGCGCTGGACGAGATCGAAGAGCGCCCGATTTCCGGTGAAGCGCGCCTGACCCGCGCCGACATCGACCGCAACACTGCCACGCTGCAGAACGTGCGGCTCTGGGATCACGGTCCGCTGCTCGACACGTTCTCGCAGCTGCAGGAGATCCGGACCTACTACGACTTCGTCGCCATCGACAACGACCGCTACATGATCGACGGATCGCTGCGGCAGGTGATGCTGTCTGGACGCGAGATCAATACCGCCTCGCTGCCGAACCGCACCTGGGTGAACGAGCGCCTCAACTACACGCATGGCTATGGGCTGACACTCGGCCCGGTCAATCAGGTGACGTCGCAGGGTCTGCCGGTGCTCTTCATCCGCGACATGCCTCCGGTGACGACGGCGGGCCTGCAGGTCACCGAACCGAGCATCTATTTCGGCGAGCTGTCGAACGACTACGTCGTCGTCGGGGGCGCCGTGCGGGAGTTTCACTTCCCGCGGGAGAATGGCGACGAGTCCACGCGCTATGCGGGCCGCGGCGGAGTGCCGATCGGCTCGTTCCTCAGGAAACTCCTGTTTGCGCTGCGGTTCGCCTCCTACGACATCATCCTGAGCGACGCCGTCACCTCGGAGAGCCGAATCATCTTCAACCGGCGCATCAGCGACCGCGTGCAGCGTCTGGCCGGCGACTTCCTCCAATTCGATCGCGACCCCTACCTCGTGCTGGTGGACGGCCGGCTGCACTGGATTTACGACGCCTACACCACCAGCAGCCGGTATCCGTATTCGTCGCGTACCGCGATCACCGCATCGGCGATCAATTACATCCGCAACTCCGTCAAGGTCGTCATCGACGCATACGACGGGACGACGACCGCGTATCTCGCCGACGACACGGATCCCGTGGCCGCGACATACGCGCGGATATTCCCCGGCTTCTTCAAGCCGATGTCGGAAATGCCCGCCGGGATCCGCGAGCACGTGCGGTATCCCGAGGACATCTTCGCCATCCAGTCGCAGGTGTACTCGACGTACCACATGACCGACGCCGGCACGTTCTACAAGCGAGAGGACCAGTGGGAAATCCCGGTCATCGAGGAAACCGCGCAGGGCAGCGGTGCGGCGATGCAGCCGTATTACACGATCATGCGGTTGCCCGGAGAGCCGGAAGCCGAGTTCATTCAAATGCTGCCGTTCACGCCGCGGCGCAAGGACAACCTCGCCGCGTGGCTCGTGGCGCGCAGCGACGGCGAACACTATGGACGGCTGCGGGTGTTCGAGTTCCCGAAGCAGAGCCTGATCTTCGGCCCGAAGCAGATCGTGGGACGCATCAGCCAGGATCAGACGATTGCGCCGCAGATCACCCTCTGGAATCAGCAGGGGTCGCAGGTGATCTGGGGAACGATGATGGTCATCCCGATCGAGGAGTCGCTGATCTACGTCCGGCCGTTGTATCTCAAGGCCCAGGGCGGCCGCATCCCCGAGCTCACGCGGGTCATCGTCGCCTACGAGGACCGCATCGTCATGGAGCCGACGCTCGAAGCGGGGATTGCGCGGCTGTTCGGCGGCGCGGTGCCGGCGGCGGCCCCGGCTGAACCTGACCCGACGCGCACCACCGCGGCGCCGGCTCCGGGCGCACCACCCGCCGCGCGCGCGGCGCCGGGGACGCCCTCAGCCGACGTTCGCGCCCTCACGGCCGAAGCACGCGCCCACTACGATCGCGCCATCGCCGCGCAGCGGGCCGGCGACTGGGCCAAGTACGGTGAAGAGATCAAGGCGTTGGGTGAAGTGCTCGAGCGGATGAAGCGGTAGTTATTGGGATTTGGGATTTTCAGTAAGAAGCCAAGCCCTGAGAACCTCAGCCACGGTCCACGCCTGCGCAACGCAGCCGCGCGGCGTATAGGGCGGCTCGGCGTCGAAGATCTCGCTCAGCGTTCCAACGCCTCCGTCGCTCAGATGGGCTTCGAAGCCGGTCAGGCAGCGGCGCGCACCCGCCGTGTCTCCAGGATTCACCTTCAGCCATGCATCGACGAACGGACCCACGAGCCAGCCCCACACGGTTCCCTGGTGATAGGCCGCGTCGCGCGAACGTAGATCACCGTAGTACTGCGCCTTGTAGTCACGATGACCGGGCGCCAGCGAACGAAGTCCAACTGGCGTCAGCAGGTGATCGCGGACGACGTCGAAGACCGGCCGCCAGCGCTCGCCGTCGAGCACGGGGTGATCGAGCGACACCGCGAAGATCTGATTCGGACGGCAGGCCGGATCGTCGCCGCCCTCGCCGTCGATCACGTCGTAGAGGTAGCCGCCGTCCGCGTACCAATACCGGTCATTGAACGACTCGTGGACGCGCGCCGCGCGCTCATCCGTCTCGATGGCCATCGGATCGCCTTCCTGACGGAGCCACTCGGTGATCAGCCGCAGCGCGTTGTACCAGAGCGCGTTGATCTCGACCGGCTTGCCGCGGCGGGGCGTGACGACCCAGTCGTCGACCTTCGCGTCCATCCACGTCAGCTGGTACCCTTCCGCACCCTGGCGCAGCAGGCCGTCACCGGGGTCGACAGCGATCCCGAACCGGGTTCCAGCGACGTGACGTTCGACGATCGACTTGAGCGTCGGGAGGAGCTGGCGCAGCGTCGACCGATCGTGAGTGGCGGTCACGTAGCGATGCACGGCATGGAAGAACCACAGCGTCGCATCCGCGGTGTGGTACAGGCCTTCCTTGGTTCCCTCGGGGAACATGTTCGGAATCAGCCCGTCGCGCACGTAATGCCCGAAGGTGCGCAGGATGTAGCCCGCCTCGCGCTGCCGCCCCGTGCACAGCGTGAGGCCTTCCAGGCTGATCATCGTGTCGCGCCCCCAGTCCGTGAACCAGTGATAGCCCGCGATCACCGTGCGGACCTCGTCACCCATGGCGCGGGCGCGCGCCGCCTCCTCGACGCGGCCGGCCGGCGTGATGATGAATTGATCCGCCGCCAGCACCAGCTCGCCCACGATCCCCGGCTCTGGCGCCTTTGCGGCTTCGACGAGCCGCGTGCGGCGCCGGTGCTCCGCATATGGCAGGTCACGCGGCGTCAGCGCGCCGATCGTTTCCCACGATTCTGTTGACGCGATCAGGGCGCCCGGGCTGTCCGGGGTCAGGCTCAGGCGGAAATACCCCGGACTCCAGAGATCGCCAAGGCATTCGTAGCCGCGGTGCTGTTCCAGCTCGTAGACCAGCGAGGGGAAGAGCTCGGGGATGACCGTGAATGCTTTCTCGTGGCCGTGCAGAAAAAGCCGCAGCGGCGGCAGGTCGCCGCCCGGCAGGACCTCGAATCGATCGCCCAGGGCGTAGACGCCATACGGAACGTCCAATGACTGATCGACCGGGGCTTCGTGCAGCCGGAAGGCGATGAGCGGCCTCAGCTCGAGTCGCACGGGCTCGGAGGAGAGGAGTGAATAGGAGATGTGCGTCGTGTTCTGGAGATGGGGCATGAGCACGCGTTTCTCGAACCGCACGCCCTCGACCTCGTATTCCCACACCGGCAGGCCCGCTTCGAGCCGGAAGGCGGCCAGATACCGCGAGCAGTCGAACCCTTTTCCGTCCGTCGTGCTGTAGACAGTGGGCAGGGCAACGACACGGCCGTCGCCGAAACGGAGCTGCTCCCAGACGTAATTGAGCATCACCGTCCGACCGAAGGGCGTCGGCAGTGCCGCGATCAGCAGGCCGTGGTATCGCCTGGTCACCGCCCCGGAAATCGTTCCGCTCGCATAGCCGCCGAGGCCGTTCGTCACCAGCCATTCCTTCCAGGCCAGCTCCTGTCGTCCCTCGGGCGTCGGCTCCCATCGGATGCGGCGCACCAGCTCGGTGTCAGTTATCCCGACGTGGGGAATCACTTCACCCACTTGCAAGTTGCTACGTGTCACTTGTTACTTTCGGCTTCAGCACGACGGCGGAATGGCCGCGAATCGTCCAGCCGTGATCACCCGACACCGCCGGCGTGCCCGTGCCGCCGTACTCAGGGTCTTCGCTCGACCAGCGCACCTGCCACTCGTGTCCGTCCGGCGGCGCCAGGAGCGGCTCCGGAAACGACGCGGCGACGAGATCGGGACCGAAATTGATGCACAGCAGCCGCTCGTCCCCGGGGCGATCGGAGAAGTAATGCAGCGCGAACGCCTCCGGCGCCAGCACGGCGCCGTCAACAGCTCCTGCGTGCGGTTCGGCAAACGCACGATCGCCGCGGCGCATGGCGATCAAATCCTCGTACAGCCGCCGATGAGGTGCGTGCGTGTCGTATTCGCGCCAATCGAGGATCGCGCGCTCGAACGTACGTGGATCGTGCGGCGCCGGCAGCTGACGCTGCATCTCGGCGGACGCCAGGCTCGGGAACTGAGACAGGAACTCGGCCCGTCCCTTTTGAACGGCGGCCGACAGTTCCGCGCGGTGATCCGCGAAAAACAGAAACGGCGCCGAAGCCGCGAACTCCTGCCCCTGGAACAGCAGCGGCGTGCCCGGCATCAGGATGAACAGCGCCGACATGGCGCGATAGCGGCCGGGTGTGGTGCTCGCATGCGTCCGCGATCCGTCGCCCGTATTGGCGAGCTGATCGTGGTTTTCGATGAAGTTGACGAAGACCGCCGGCTCGACGCCGTCGGCGCGCGTGCCGCGCGCCTGCTTCTGCCATGCGTAGCGCTGGCCCTGAAAGAGATAGCCGTGCTTCGCCGCCGACACGAACTCCTGCGGCGCGCCGTGATGGTCGCTGAAGTAGGCCTCCCTGCGTCCGGTCATCGCCACGACCGCGCTGTGGTGGAAGTCGTCGTTCCAGAGTCCGTCGAGGCCGCACCCGCCCTGCTCCACCGGGCGCACCAGGCGGACGTGCTGCGGCTCGTTTTCGGCGATGAGGACAATCCGCCGCTCCGCCGCAGCGGCGCGCGCGAGCCGGGTGATCAGCACGAGGATGTGCTCGTCGGATTCGTCGTGCATGGCCTGCGTGGCGTCGATCCGCAGACCGTCGAGCCGATACTCGTCGATCCAGTACGCGGCGTTGCTGCTGAAGAACTCACGGACCGGACCGGCGCCGGGTCCGTCGAAGTTCAGTCCTTCTCCCCATTCGTTCGAGCGTGCGAAATAGTCGCGCGAGTACCTGCCAAAGACGCAGCCGTCGGGACCGAGGTGGTTGTAGACCACATCGAGGATGACTGCCAGGCCGAGCTCGTGCGCGGTGTCGATGAACGCACGGAAATCGTCCGGCGTCCCATAGAGGCGCGTCGGCGCAAACGGGAACACACCGTCGTAGCCCCAGCCAAAGCGGCCGGGAAACTCGGCGACGGGCATCACCTCGACCATCGTGATCCCTGTGCGCGCCAGCAGCGGGAGCTTCGTCGCCGCGCTCGCCCAGGTCCCTTCCGGAGTGAACGTGCCGATGTGAATCTCGGAGATCACCTGACCTCGCATCGACACGCCGTCAGACGGAGCCGATTTCCAGGTATAGCGTCCCGGCGCAACCACCTCCGATGCGCCGAACGGTCCGTCTGGTTGATAACGTGACGCAGGATCCGGCAGCAGATCGCCATCCACGCGATACCAGTAGCGCGTACCCGGCGCGGCGTCGTCGACAAACGCGGCACGATACCCATCTGGCTCGGTATTCAGAGGAACGTCCTGCGGCTGCCCGTTCCGGTCGATCACGAGGGAGATGGTTTCAGGGGCCGGCGCCCACACGCGAAAATGCACTCCGCCTCCCGGCTGAGGTTCCGCTCCGATTGGGAGACGTCTCGCCTCGGAACTCATCAGTGGCGTTTTGAACTCGGCTGTTTGGCTGGACATCGATGGGATCGTAGACCCCGGCCCTGCTCTGCAGGGATGGTGCCGGGACCGGAGATCCGCATGAGACTGAAGCTGACGATCGAATACGCAGGGACGCGATACAGCGGCTGGCAGATTCAAACCAACGCTCGAACCGTGCAGGGAGAGCTGGAACGCGCCGTTCGCACTGCGACGGGCGCGACTGACTTCGAGCTTTACGGCTCAGGCAGGACCGACGCCGGCGTCCATGCACTCGCGCAGGTCGCCCACCTCGACGTGGTCTCGAACCTGCCGCCGGATACGCTGCGCCGGCGTATCAACGACGCCCTGCCCGCCGACATCGTCGTGCTTCGTGTTGAGCGCGTTCGGCACCGGTTTCACGCCCGGCACGATGCGGTGGCGCGAAGCTATCTCTACCAGGTGGCGCGCCGGCGCACGGCGTTTGCGAAGCCATTCGTCTGGTGGGTCAAGGAGGATTTGTCGGTGACCGCGATGCGCGACGCCGCGCAGATCTTCGTCGGCTTCCACGACTTCCGCGCATTCTCGGACGACGAGCCGGGCGAGAAATCGACAGAGGTGCTGGTGGACGCGTTCGATATCCACGAGGACGAGGATCTGATCCTCTTTCACATCGAGGGCTCGCACTTCATCTGGAAGATGGTCCGGCGCATGGTCGGCGTCCTGGTGGAGATTGGGCGCGGAGGCCTTGCCCCCGGCGATGTGCAGGCGCTGCTTGCATCCGATTCGGGCGACGCGGCACGGCTGACGGCGCCGGCGTCGGGGCTGTTCCTCGAGCGCGTGTATTACGCCGGCGACACGCGCGATGTGCCGGTCCGATCCGTTGTCACGCTCCGCCAAGCGTAACGCACGTAGTGTCCGCCTTTCGGCGGACCTCGTACTTCAGGCGAACCTCAGCGCTTCGGAACAAACGGGGCCACGCGCCCCGCGGTCAGCGGCAAATAGATGCGCACGTTCTGCTGTCCCTCGCGCGCATAAACCGGAAATCCCTTGTACTCCGCAATCTGAGCCAGGCCCGCCGGCATTTCCATCGACGGTCCCGCCATGACCCACTTCTCACCCATGAACTGCACCGAGACGCTGTCGTAGGTAAACGGTTTTCCGCGCTGCGGCGGCGGCATGACCGGCGCGCCGAGCTCGATTCCGGTCGTCCCGACGGGCCGTTCCGGCGTGACCGCGCTGATTGTCCCGACCGCCTGCGGAACAGGCGGCAGCGCCGGTATCGAGGCGATCTCGCGTGGAAGTCGGTCGCTCCGGCCAGGGAACGATGGCAGACGGCTGCCTGATGTCCCTGCCAGGTCGCCGGTGCGAAGCCGCTCATACGGCTGCATCTGACCTCGGCCTATGGGCACGAACACGATGCTATGCGGCTCGAGTGTCATATCGGCGTACAGCGGTACACCGTTGTAGTGCCCGACACGGACCATCACGTTGCCGTTGAAGAAGGTGACGGGCCCGGCCGGATAGTAGAACTCGCCAGATACGACGACCGGCTCGCCGAGACGGTACCAGGCGTCGTTTTCGGCCGACACAATGGGGGGATCGGTCGGACGGCTGTTGACCTGCGCGACCGCGGGAATCGAAATCACGAGCGCACCAGCGACGATCAACCACTTCATCTCAACCTCCCGGCCAATGATGTGGGTGGCAATCGATGTGCCGATCGCCCAAGGAACGCCGCCGAGGCGTTCCGGCAGACCCAAGGCACCGCCAAGACGGCAGACTTAGCTCAGCCTGGTCTGAAGTGTCTCGCGCAGCACCTGCAGCAGCCGCTGCCAGTGGCGCTCCGAGGAATCCCGGTCGTAGACCAGATGTCCGGTCACGGCAAAACCGTGGCGCGCGCCTTTGTAGGTTTCAATCGTGTGGTTCACGCCGGCCTGCGACAACGTCGTCTCCAAACGGTGCTGCTGTTCCGGCGAAAAACTGGGATCGATTTCCGCGACTCCGACATAGACACGCGCACGCATCCGGTTGGCCAACAGGTGGGCGCTATCCGGCTTGTCGGTCGCGAGCGACCCGCCGTGGAACGACAGCGCCGCGGCGACACGCTCGGGAAACGTTCCGGCAGCACTCAGCGCAAATCCTCCACCCATGCAGTATCCGACGACGCCGATGGGACCCGGGCGAGCGGATTGATGCGCGTCGATCATGGCGATCACAGCAGCAGTGTCGCGCATCACCATCGTGTCGGTGATCGATCGGATCATGCCCTTGAAGCGGTCGCGCTCAGGGCCTTCGGCGGTTACGAGCTTCGGATCGAACGGGGCGTACACGCCGCTCCGGTAATACAGGTTGGGCACCACGACAAAGTAGCCGTTCGAGGCGAGACGCTGGGCCATCTCCGCGAGCTGCGGCCGGATGCCAAACGCATCCATGAACAGGATCACGGGCGGCCACGCCTCCGCGCCTTCGGCGCTGCGGCGAGGCAGGCCTTCGGGGGTGAAGACATGGCAGTCCATCCGCCCGTCTACGGTGTCGACGTCGATGCGCGTCACAGAAATGCAATACGGTGAATCGACCGCCATCGTTTATCCTCAGATCATCCATGGTTCAGCCCGGTACGACAGACGAGCGCCGGCTCGAACGCGACACGCTTGCCCGCGAGGTCGAGCGGCGGCGGACGTTCGCCATCATCTCCCACCCGGACGCGGGAAAAACGACGCTCACGGAAAAGCTGCTGCTCTACGCCGGCGCCATCGAGCTGGCGGGCGCCGTCCGCGGCAGGAAGACCGGGCGCCACGCCACGTCCGACTGGATGGAGATCGAGCAGCAGCGCGGCATCTCGATCAGCGCCGCGGCGCTCGAGTTCGAGCTGAAGGGGCATCACGTCACGCTGCTCGACACGCCCGGACACCAGGACTTCAGCGAGGACACCTACCGCACGCTCCTCGCCGTGGACAGTGTCGTGATGGTGCTCGACGCCGCCAAAGGCATCGAGGCACAGACGCTCAAGCTGTTCGAGGTGTGCCGCACGCGCCGGCTGCCGGTGCTGACCTTCATCAACAAGCTCGATCAGCCGTCAAAGGATCCGTTCGAGCTGATGGACGAGATCGAGCGCGTGCTCGGCGTCGCCGCGGCGCCGATGAACTGGCCGCTCGGCGACGGCGTTGATTTCCGCGGTGTCTACGACCTGGAGAGCCATTCGCTGATTCTCTACGAGCGGCAGAAGGGCGGAACCCGCAACGAGCCCGTGGCGGTGACCAATCCTGCCGATGCGCGTGTCGGCGAGATGGTCGGCGAGCGGCGGCAACGTGAGCTGATCGAGGCGGTCGAGATCATTACCGGCGCCGGCACGCGCTACGATGAAGCGGCGTACCGCGCCGAGCGGCAGACGCCGGTGTTCTTCGGCAGCGCGCTGAACGACTTCGGGGTCGAGCCGTTTCTGAATGCGCTTCTGGCGCTGGCGCCGAGCCCGGCTCCGCGACTGACGGAGACGGCCGCGCTTGTCGAACCGACCGACCCGGACCTGT
>JAICQE010000183.1 GCA_025938035.1 Vicinamibacteria bacterium | reverse complement strand
GTCGAGCACGGCGTTCCGTCACTGCACCGCGTGCACGAAGCGCCGGACGTGAAGAAGGTGATCGACTTCGAGGAGTTCATCACCACCTTGGGCTACGGGCTCGGCGGCGGTCACGCGCCGAAGCCGAAGGATTTCCAGCGGCTGATCGATCGCATGCGCGGCACGCCGGAAGAGCGGCCCATCGCCGCGCTGATGCTGCGCACCATGCAGAAGGCGCGGTACGACGCCGCCAGCCTCGGCCACTTCGGGCTGGCCGCGGAGCAGTACACGCACTTCACGTCGCCGATCCGGCGCTATCCCGACCTGATCGTTCATCGCACGCTGCGGCTGGCCCGTCACGGCAAGCTGACGCCCGCCCGGCGCGAGGAGCTGGAGGACGACCTGCCGGAGACGGCGAAGCACGCGTCGGAAATGGAGCGGCGCGCCGACGAGGCCGAGCGCGAGCTGCTGCAGTGGAAGAAGGTCCGGTTCATGGCCGACAAGGTCGGCGACGAGTTCGAAGGGTATATCACCGGCGTTGCGCCGTATGGGCTTTTCGTCGAGCTGATCGAGCACTACGTGGAGGGCATGGTCCACGTGTCGAGCATGGCCGACGACTACTACCGGTTCATCGAGCAGCAGCACGTGCTGCGTGGCGAGAACACGCAGAAGGTGTATCGCCTGGGCGACAAGGTGGCCGTGCAGGTGGTCCGCGTCGACATGGAGCGGCGCCAGGTCGATCTCGGTATTGTCGAGATTCTCGAATCGGTGCGCCGCGAACAGCGGCCACGGGAAGCCGTCCGCAGCCGGACGAAGCCGAAGCGGGAGCAGCGCCGGTCAAAACAGCGGCCGGGTCGGCGCGAGCGGATGGAGAAAAAGGGAGGAAGAAGGCGGGGCGGAGGCCGCTAAACGCGCGACGTCGGGTCCTTGTCGTCCTTGTCCTTGTCGTTCTTGGTGGCGTCCTTGAAGTTGCGGATCCCCCGGCCGATGCCGCGTCCAATCTCGGGCAGCCGGTTGGCGCCGAAGATCAGGATGACGATCACCAGGATGATCAACAGCTCTGGAATGCCAAGCTTGCCGAACATGAATCACCTACGCCTGTTGTGCTGTGTCGGGTGCGGACGCCGGCACTTCCGGAGCCCGAAATGCGAGGTAATTTTACCATGCGGCCCGCGGAACGCCTTTTGAACGCTTGTACCTG
Source organism: Vicinamibacteria bacterium (assembly GCA_025938035.1). Next base: position 7,040 of record JAICQE010000183.1, on the reverse strand, counting down.
AGGCACATATGGCACGCACCCTTTTGCCGATTCTCATTGCGGTTGCTGCGGTGGCTGGGGCACGCGCAGCCCAGGAACGCGAGCAGCTGCCGCGGTTCTCGTCGTCGACGCAGCTCGTCGAGGTGTATGCCACCGTCACCGACGCGCAGGGCGGCGCCGTCACCGGCCTGCGGCAGTCGGACTTCGAGGTGCTCGAGGAAGGCGTCGTCCAGGAGGTCACGACGTTCGCTGCCGGCGAGTTTCCGTTGACCGTCGCGCTCGGCGTCGATCGCAGCTTCAGCATGGCCAAGAGCCTGCAGCTCGCGAAACAGGCGTCGCAGACGTTCCTTCGGGAGCTGAAGCCGTCGGATCGATCGATGGTGGTGGCGATCAGCAGCGAAGCCGAAGTCATCGCGCCGTTGTCGAACGACCGCACGTTGCAGTCGCGTGCGATCGCCGGGCTCGACGCATGGGGCACCACGGCCCTGCATGACGCGATCGTCGCGACACTCGATCGGCTCGAGCCGGAGCCGGGCCGGCAGGCGATCGTCGTGTTCTCGGACGGCGCCGATCGATACAGCACGCACTCCGCGGCGCAGGTGATGGAACGGGCGCGCCGAAGCCACGCCCTGATCTACCCGATCGCGTTCGGACGCACGCGGCCGGCGCTTCTTGCGGAGCTGGCCGTGCTGACCGGCGGCCGCTCGTTTCTTCTGCGCGACGCGCGGGAGCTCGAGAAGACGCTGGCGGCGGTCGCACGGGAATTGCGCTATCAGTACCTGATCGGCTACACCCCCGCGATGCCGCTGCAGCGGGGGGAACGGGAGTGGAGATCGATCAAGGTGAACGTGAAGACGTCGCGCCCCGGACTACGGGTAAGGGCCCGAGATGGCTATATGACTGAGTAATGCAAGATGCAAAATCCAAGATGCAAACGGTGTTCTTTTGCATTTTGCATTTCGCATTTCAGCGTAGAGTCTCTTACATGCATCCTCTCGTCCTCGCCCTTTTTGACGATCCGGCGTCGGCCGCTGCCGCGGCGCGCGATCTGCGCAGCCTCGGCATCGCGCGCGAACGGGTATCGGTGGTGGCCCGTTCCCACGACGAAGAGGGGGCGCTGGCGGAAGCATCGGGAGCATCGCCAGGGTCGGAGATCGAGGATTCGCGCGCCGCGTCCCGCCTGGGCGAGCTGAGCGGCCACCTGCTGGCCGCCATTGCGCTGGTCCTTCCCGGAATCGGGCCGATCGTGGCAGACGGCCCGCTGGCGGCCGGGCTTGGCGAGGCGGCCGGGCACGTGGCCGGAGGCATTGCAAGGGCGTTGCGGCAGGCGGGACTCGAGCGCGGCGAGGCCGAGCGCTGGCAGCAGCAGATCGAGCAGGGCGCAATCCTGGTGGGCGCCCACATCGAAGAAACTGCGGTCCCCACGGTTCATGACGTCTTCAGCCGCAATGGGGCCGCCTCAATCGCCAAAGCGACCTGGGACGATTGATCCCGTCTAATTCACGGACCAACAGGGTCCGCGCGCCAGAGCTCGTACCGGCCGCAGCGGCTCTGTCGGGGTCTAAGGGGGTGTGAACGCGACGAGCCGGACTCGAATCCTTTCGGGAACGGGCGTCCACCTTGCGGCAGCGGCCATCCTCGTCATCCTTGGCCGGCTTGTGCCGGACAAGGTGTACGACGCGGTGATTCCGACACGGCTCACGGAAAAGCTCGTGTGGTTGGCGCAACCCGGGGCGGGCGGCGGCGCCGGCGGAGGAAATCGGAGTCCCGAACCGCGGCGACGGGCCGAGCTCAAGGGCCAGCAGCAAATGAGCGTGCCCGCGGCGGTGCCGCCGCAGCTGACGGAGCCTGACAACATCATCGAGCCGCAGGTCGAACAACTGGCGGCGCAGCCGCTCGCCGCCGCAGCTGCCGTGCGGCCGGGCGATATCGGCGGCCCGGTATCGATCGGCGATTCACGCGGCCGTGGCGACGGGCCAGGTGCCGGTGACCGTGAGGGTCCGGGCGCCGGCTCCGGAGAGACGCCCGGCTTCGGTGATGGGCCCTTCCAGGCTGGCAACGGCGTGCTGCCTCCACGCGTGCGCCGGCAGGTGGATCCGCAGTACACCGCGGACGCGATGCGCGCGAAGATTCAAGGCACGGTCCTGCTCTCGGCCGTTGTGCTTCCAGATGGTTCGGTTACCGACATCCGGGTGCTTCGCTCGCTGGATCGCACGTTCGGTCTCGACGGGAAAGCCATCGAGGCGGCGCGCCAGTGGCGGTTCTTCCCGGGGACGAGATACGGTGAGCCGGTGCCCGTCCTTGTGAACATCGAGCTCGTGTTCAACGTCCGATGAGCCGATAGGCGTGAAGTAGCCGAGGTCTCCGTTTTGCACCTTGCCACCCTGCACAGGCTCGGGGACAATGAATCACACGAGCAGCACCGCGTACATGAGCCCTTCGCCTAAACCCCAGCCGAAGCGAGCCACCTCCCACCTGTCCATCCGGCCGGCCGGGGAAGGGACCGACATTCGCGAGCTGTTCAGCGATCAGCCGACGAGCGGAACCCGTGTGTTTTCGGGAACGGTCGTGCACGTCGCCGCACTGGCGCTGCTCCTGTTAGTGGTCCAATTCATCCCCGACAAGGTCTACAACTCGATCCTTCCTGATCGGCTGAACCAGGACCTGGTGTTTGTGGTTGACCCGGGTCCCGGGGGTGGCGGCGGCGGAGGAAACAAGAGCCCCGATCCACCGAAGAAGCTGGTGAGCCCCAAGGTTGAGGCGCCCAAGCCGGTTCCGGTGCCCGAGCCGGTGCCTGTTCCGGTGCCAACGGAGCCGCAGCTTTCGTTACCGGTGCAGACGCTGGCGGCGGTGGACATCGCAGCGCCGGGAGACATCTCCTCGAACGCGGTTGCCAACACGACGTCGCGAGGGAGCGGGACGGGAACCGGAGCCGGGCCTGGTACTGGTTCAGGGATCGGCCCCGGTCGCGGCGGCGGTTTTGGCGGCGGCGTTTACAACATCGGCAACGGTGTCACGTCCCCGGTCGTGATCTTCAAGCCGTCGCCGAAGTACACCGCGGACGCGATGCGCGCCAAAGTGCAGGGCACGGTCATCCTGTCGGCGGTCGTCCTGCCTGATGGCTCTGTGACCGACATTTCAATCGTCCGCTCGCTCGATCAGAGCTTCGGCCTCGACGAGGAGGCGAAAAAGAACGCCGCGCAGTGGCGTTTCAGGCCCGGAATGTTCAAGGGCGAGCCGGTCGCCGTGCGGATTCAAATCGAGCTCGATTTCAATCTGCGATAAGAGCCATGGTGCTCACGCCCTCGACGATGCTGCCGCTCGGCACGCGGCTGCCGTCGTTCACGCTTCCTGATTACAACGGCCTGCCCCGAGCTGAGTCGAGGGGCCGCCTCGTCTCGACGGAGGACTTCCGCGACGCGCCGGCGCTGCTCGTCGCCTTCATCTGCGGCCACTGTCCGTTCGTCACGCACATCCGCAAAGGCTTCGCCGAGTTTGCGCGCGAGTATCAGGCGCGTGGTCTGGCGATCGTCGCGGTGAACTCCAACGACGTCGCGGCGTTTCCCGAGGACGGTCCGGACGGCATGCGCGAGGAAGCGGCGCGCGCCGGATACGTGTTCCCGTACGTCTTCGACGAGACACAGGAAGTAGCCAAGCAGTTTCGTGCCGCGTGCACCCCTGACCTGTACCTGTTCGACAGAGACCGGACACTGGTCTATCGCGGCCGCTTCGACGACAGCCGTCCGCGCACCAATCCGCCGATGCCGGTGACCGGCCGTGACATTCGCGCCGCCGTGGACGCGGTGCTTGCAGGCGTGCCTGTGCCGCAGGATCAGAAGGGGAGCGTCGGCTGCAATATCAAGTGGAAGCGGGGAAATGCGCCGGAGTATTTCTGAAAGGCTAGCGCTTTTCCACTATTGCGCCCTGCGCACCCCGGCCGGACATAATCCGGTGCCGTGACCCACGGCATCAGCTTTCATCGCCCCGTCGCGTTCTGGAGCGGAGCCACGCTCGTGACCCTTGGCGTGCTCGCGCATCTTCCCGACTATCTGGCCGCCGGGAGCATGAACTTCCACATGGCCGGGATGCCGATGGGCCGGGTGATGATCGCCGGCATGTTCTTCGTGGCGGCTGGGATGGTGCTCGCCACCTGGGGCCTGCTCCCTCCCGCGTCTGCCGCCGCCCGTAGACCGGCTACCTATCACCTCCGCGCGATCGATGACGCCGCGCTGACGGGCGCGCACTGGGGTCTGCTGTTCGTCCTTGGCGTGGCGCTCGTCATCGACGTGATGAAGCCGGCGACGCTGGGCTTCGTCATTCCCGGCATGTCGTCCGAGTACCGAATCCCGGCGTCGCGCACGGCCTGGCTCCTGATCTGCGCGCTGGCCGGCACCACGATCGGATCGGTGGTCTGGGGAATATTGGCCGATCGCCTCGGCCGACGCGCGGCGATCCTGCTGGCCTCGCTGATGTTCATCGGTACGGCGATCTGCGGCGCGATGCCGTCGTTTGCCGCCAACCTGGTGATGTGCTTCCTGATGGGGCTCGCCGCCGGCGGGATGCTGCCGATTGTCTACGCACTGATGGCGGAGTCGGTGCCGGCGAAGTCGCGCGGGTGGCTGGTCGTACTGCACGGCGGAATGGGGACGGTCGGCGGGACGCTCGCGGCGGCGGGTTTCGCCGCGCTGCTCGAGCCAGCGTGGTCGTGGCGAATGCTGTGGCTGATGAATCTGCCGACGGGAATCCTGATGCTCATCCTGAACCGCTGGATCCCGGAGTCGCCAAGGTTCCTGCTCGATCGCGGCCGCATCGACGAAGCACGCGCCGTGATGGCGCGCTATGGCGTGGCGATCGAGATCGGTCCACCGTCGACAACGGAGCTGCAGATGCGCAAGCCGCCTCTCCAGTGGAACGAGATACGCGCGCTCTTTCAGCGGCCGTTCCTCACGCAGACGACCGTCGTGCTCGCCTATGGACTGGCATGGGGCATCGTGAACTGGGGGTTCATTTCGTTTCTGCCGACATTCCTGCGCGGAGCCGGCTTCAGCGCCGCTTCGTCATCGTATCTGCTGTTCCTGTCGGCCGTCGTGGCGATCCCCGGAACGGTTCTCGTCGCGTACGCCTACGGCATGTGGAGCAGCCGGCGCAGCATGATGGTCTTCGCCCTGGCCTCGATCGCGTGCGCGGTCGGACTGGCCTGGATCGCACCATCCGCCACCAGTAACCGCCTGGCGATGGTCTCGATGCTCGCGCTGCTCTACACGGCGACCGGTGGTGTGATTGCGATGCTTTCGCCGTACACCGCCGAAGTCTTCCCGACGCGTCTGCGCGGCACCGGCAGCGGGGTGTCGGCCGGCAGCACGAAGCTCGGTGGCCTGCTCGGCGCGATTGCCACGGTGACCGGACTGATCAGCGTGTCCACCGGCATGCTTCGTCCGGCGCTGCTCGTGTCGATTCCCATGGCACTCGCCGCTCTCGCCGTGGCGATGCGCGGGCTCGAAACACGCGGGCGACCGCTCGAAGAACTCGTCGAAGAACGACAGTCGTAGAACGCGAACGACGCGAACGATTCCAACGGTTCGAACAATTCAACAGATCCGGTGTCGAAGTTGAAAGACGCCCACGCCGGCGATGGGCCTTCAGGCATGGAGGCCCGATGCGAACCAGAACCTTCGTCTGTTCGTTCTTCGTACACACGCTTGCGATCGGCGCAGCGATGGTCGTGCGGCTCTTTGCCACGACCGAACTTCCCGCTCCTCCGCACAGCACCATGTTCGCGATGGTCAGCGCTGACGTGCCGGAGGTGCAACCACCGCCGCCTGTGTCGACGACGCGAACGGTGCAGACACCGGCCGTCAATCTCAACGCGGTGCCGCTCGAGGAACCGGACGCGATCGCACCCGAACCGCCCGTCGTGTTCGACGCGGTGCCCACCGGCCCGGGACTTGTCATCGCCGGCGTCGGCGATCCGGTCGGCGACGGGCTTGGCACCGCGCCACCGCCGCTCGCTCCGCGCGTCGCTCCGCGCGTCGCTACGCCGCCGCCGCCGATCCGTGTCGGTAGCGTGCTCCGTCCGCCGCAGAAGGTGCATCACGTCGCGCCGTTGTATCCGCCCATCGCCCAGCAAGCCAAGATCAGCGGCGTCGTGATTCTCGAAGCGCTGATTGCCGAAGACGGATCCGTGCGTGACGTCAAGGTACTGAGATCAGTGCCACTGCTCGACACGGCCGCCACTGATGCCGTCCGTCAGTGGAGGTTCACGCCAACGTTGCTGAACGGCGTACCGGTGCAGGTGATCATGTCGGTGACGGTGACGTTCACGTTGAACTGACTCTATATGACACTGTGAAAATCTGTGATCGCGGCAGCCCTTCTGCAGTGCCGAGTCAGCACTGCCTGGGAGGGCATCTATGAGATCGCTGATTTGTCTCGTGATTACCGGCCTGTTTGTGGGGATCGCGCCTGTCCACGCGGGTCAGGGCCGCGGTAACACGAATTTCAAAGTTGCCAGAACGGCCGACAAACGTGCAAGTGACGTCGATATCGTCGTCCGCGCCAGCATCGTCTGGGCGCCCCGCGAGATCGAGGTCATCAAGGCGCACTATGCGCCGCAGTATCGCAACTTCCCCCCGGGGCTGCAGAAGAAAGTGGCACGCGGCGGTTCGCTGCCTCCGGGCTGGGAAAAGAAGATGCAGGCATTCCCGGCGAACGTTGAAAAGGGTCTGCTGCCGCTGCCGAGCGGTTACTCCCGTGGTGTCTTCCAAGGACACGCCGTGATCTACAACAACGGCGTCGTCGTCGACATCTTCGCCATTCTCTAGGCCGAAGGATAAAGGCCTAAGGCCTAAGAGAAGAACGAAGCACTCGTTCCTCTCTCAGCCTTAGGCCTCCTGCTGTAGCCAGCCCTTAGGCCTGAGCCCTTAGGCTTTAGGCCTAGTACATTCCGCCCATTCCGGGGCCGCCATGCGCGTGGCCGCCGGCCGATTCCTTCTTCTCTTCCGGAATCTCGGAGACGAGCGCTTCCGTCGTCAGCAGCAGCGAGGCGATCGACGAGGCGTTCT
>JAICQE010000073.1 GCA_025938035.1 Vicinamibacteria bacterium | reverse complement strand
GTGGAATCCGGCTTCGATCCGCGCGCGACATCGCCAAAGGGAGCGATGGGCCTCATGCAATTGATGCCAGACACCGCACGCTCGCTTGGCGTGGTCGATGCCTACGACCCGGAGGAGAACATCCGCGGCGGCACCGCCTATCTCCGTCAGCTGCTCAACAAGTTCGGCAGCGAACAGCTTGCGCTCGCGGCCTATAACGCCGGGCCCGGCGCCGTCGACCGATACGACGGCGTTCCGCCGTACCGCGAGACCAAGGATTACGTCCGGAAAGTCGGCTCGAAGGCCGGCGCCGGCACGAGCGCCCCGAAGCGCACCATTCTCTACAAATGGTTTGAAATCGTCGGCGACCGCATCGTGCCGAAGTTCACCCAGGACCCGCCGCGCCGGGGACCGTACGAAGTCCTCAACTGACAACTGACAACTGATAACTGACAACCGATCCCGGTTACGATCTGGCCGTGCCCTGGCGACTCCGACTTCTCGCCGCCCCGGCGCTTGTGCTCCTTGCCGCAGTCGCACTGACTGCGCAGACTCAGCGCCGCCTGCCCGAAGCGCTGACCCAGATGATCGATGCGGAGCGTGCCTTCGCCGCGCGCGCGCTGGTCGTTGGATGGAAACAGGCCTTCCTGGAGTTCTTCGCCGACGACGCGGTCGGCTTTGAAGGCGGCGCCGGCCTGGCGAAAGATCAAATCAGGAAGAACCCGGATCCGCCCGCCGATCTTCAACTCATCTGGGAACCGCGCTACGGCGACGTCGCGGCGAGCGGCGAGCTGGGATATCTCACCGGGCCGGTCCGCAACGTGCGGAAGTCGCGCGATAACGGACGGCCGCGGCATTCGACCTACGCGTCACTCTGGAAGCGCCAGCGCGACGGCTCGTTCAAGGTGGTGATGGACTTCGGCGTCAGCACACCGGGTCCGGTGCCGTTTGCAGCCGGCTTCACCCGTGCGCCAGTCGCGAATCGATTCAGCGGCGACTACGACGACACGACGCCACCGCTGTCGGCCGCCGACGGCGTGCTCAACAGCAGCCTGCGCGTCAGCCAGACGCAGGGATATCGCGGCCGGCTTGCCGCCAGCGTGCGCTTCCTGCGGCAGAACATGGCGCCCGTCGTTGGCGACCGGGCGGCCCTGCGGTGGCTGGCCACCCAGAAACCCTATTCGACGATTGATTCACGGTTTGCCGAGGCGGCCCGATCGGGCGATCTCGGCTACACGTGGGGCAGTTACACCGTCGGGCCGCCGCAGAAACCGGCGGCGAAGGGGTTTTACGTGCGCGTCTGGCAGCGCGAGCGGAACGGCCAGTGGAACGTGGTGATGGACGTCCATCCGCCCGGTGAATGATAGAATTGACGTTTTGTCGGGTCAGCAGATCATCAGACAGAGAGGACGCCAGTAACCGTGGCCAAGCGTACGAAATCCGCCCTGAAGGCAAACCGCCAGAACATCAAGCGCCGGGAGCACAACCGTGAACTGCGATCGCGCCTGCGCACCGCGCTGAAAGCAATCCGCGCCTCGCTCGATTCCAACGACGTGGACGGCGCGAAGAAGGCGCTCAGCGCGACGGTGTCGATTGTCGACAAGATGGCGACGAAGGGCATCATCCACCGCAACACCGCCGGCCGCTACAAGTCACGGCTCACGGCGCGGCTCGCCAAGTCAGCGTAGTGAAGGACGACCGCCTCCGCTGAAGCTTCGGCGGGGTGCCTCGCCGCACAGCTCCACCACCAGCCGTTCCAGCAGAATCCGCGGATCGCCGCCCGACGATTTCAGGGCGAGGTCCGTGCGGAACAGCGCATCGACGGCCGCCCGCACGCGCGGCTTCGGCAGGCGCTCGGCCGCCACCCGAAGCTGCCCGAGGACCATCACCGGCACTGCCCCGCTATCGAGCGCCGCCGCCAGCTGCGTGAGCGCTTCCGCCGCATCGTTGTCCCTGATCGCGTTGGCGATCCCGAAGTCAGCGGGCGTTTCGGGGCCCGCCGGGACGGACTCGCGGACGTCCGCCATGGTGATCGTGGCCTGGCCCAGGGCGTAGAGAACCACGCGGTCGAACGCCGCTCTCAGCCGGACGATGTCGAGCCCGGCCCGTTCGATCAGCGCCCGCACGGCCGCCGGCTCGAACGACACACGCTCGCGCGCGGCGCGCGCCTTCACCCAGCGTTCCGCGTCCGCCCCGTCCTCGATCGTCCCGCAGTCCACGACATGTGCCTCCTTGAGCAGGAGCTTCACGATGTTGCGCCGCCGATCGAGGGCGCCGCAGACGAGAACGACGGTTGAATGGGGCGCTGGTGACTTGACGAACGCCGCGAGCCGCTCCTGGTCCTCCTCCGCGGCCTTGCTCTCGCGCTTCGGGATCAGCAGCTTCTCCGCCTCGAGGACCACGACGACACGCCTGGGCACCATCATCGGGTGGGTGTTGGCGGCGTCGATCACCTGCGCGGCCGAGACGTCGGCGCCGTAGAACCGATCGACGTTGAACGCCCGCAGCCCCTCGTCGACCAGTTCGAGAAATTGCGCGGCGATGTCAGCCTTCTCGACTTCGTCGGCGCCAACCAGCACGTAGAGCGGTGCCGTCTCGCCCGAAGCGATGTCCTTGCGCAGCGCGGCAGCGGTTACGACCGGCATCAATCGAGGGGGCCACGGAGACACGGACACACGGAGTGCAGAAACGTTGATTCTTGCTCCGTGCCTCGGTGACGCCGTGGCTCGGTCATCAGAAGGCCTCCAAGATGGAGGACACGACATACCGCGCCAGATCCGTAGCCAGGCGATCGATCGCCGGCCCTTCCTGCTCGATGAGCACCGCGCCCTCGAGCTGCGCGCCGCTGCGCGTCCGCACGTCGTATTCCTCGCTGAACGTCAGCGTTTCGTTCGACCAGAGCACTTCGCCGTTGCGCGAATCGGTGAACTGCACGCGCATCGTCACGGTGAATCGATATCGCGACGCCGATGCGAGCTGCTGGTCCAATCCGACCGGCTGGCTGACGAAGCCGGTAATCGCGCCGGACAGCACGGCATCGGCGCCTCCCGGCGCCGGCCGGATCTCGTATTTCCTCCCGCGCTCGATGAATTCCGTGCGCACCTTCTCGGTGATCACCTGATCGATGCGCTGTATCGGCGTGCGGTTTTCAAGCAGCGGGATCCCGACAACGCGGATGTCAGCCGGCAGGAACGAACCACGACCCGCTAATGCGTAGCCGCAGCCGGATATCACGACTGTGCTGACGACGACGAACGCCAGTGCGGATACCTGTTTCACCTATCCCACCACCACCGATACCAGCCGGCCCTTCGCCACGACAACCTTCTTCACGCTCTTGCCGGCAAGGTGTCCCTGAACGCCCGAGTCCGCCAGGGCGATTCGCTGCAGCTCGTCGTCGGAGATGTCGACGGGGACGGTGACCCTGCCGCGCACCTTTCCGTTGACCTGGACGGGAATCACGATCTCGTCCGCCTTCGCCACGTCGGCGTTGAATTCCGGCCAGGACGCGGCAGTCAGCCCGCTGTCGTAGCCGAGCATTTCCCACATTTCCTCTGCCGTGTGCGGCGCAAACGGCGCCAGCATGCGGATCAGCGCCTCGACGGCTTCACGAACGACGCAGATCGTTTCCTTCCGCTCTACCTTCCCGGCGTGTTCCACGTCTTCGTCGACGCGCCGCGCAGGCCCGCCGGTGACGGTCTTCTCGCTGAACGCATACAGCTCGTTGACCAGCTCCATCATGGCGGAGACTGCGGTGTTGAGCTGCTGGCGCTGCTCGATGTCGGCGGTGACCCGGCGGATCGTGTCGTGCGTCTTCCGGCGCAGCGCCTTCTCGTCGGCGTTCAGCGAATCGCAGGCGTCCGGACTGTCGATGCCTTCTCCGGCAATCGTCTCGTTCCAATGGTCGACCAGCCGCCACACACGTGCGAGGAAGCGGAAGCTTCCCTCGATGCCGGCGTCGGTCCACTCGATCTCCTTTTCAGGCGGGGCGACGAATATCACGTACAGCCGCAGCGCATCCGCGCCGTATTTCTGCATCATCGCGTCCGGGTCAACGACGTTGCCCTTCGACTTGGACATCACCGCGCCGTCCTTCAGCACCATTCCCTGCGTCAGCAGATGCGTGAACGGCTCGCTGTGATCGACAAGGCCCAGATCGCGGAACACGCGCGCAAAAAACCGCGAGTAGATCAGGTGCAGGATGGCGTGCTCGACACCGCCAACGTAAAAATCAACAGGCAGCCAGTACTTTACCGTCGCCGGATCGACTGGCGTCCGGTCGTTCCGCGGATCGGCAAACCTGTAGAAGTACCAGGACGAATCGACGAACGTATCCATCGTGTCCGTCTCGCGCCGGGCCGGACCGTGGCACTGCGGGCACGTGACGTTCACGAATTCGGGAACCTGCGCCAGCGGCGAATCGCCGCGGCCGGTGAATTCCGTGACTTTCGGCAGCAGCACGGGCAACTGGTCGTCCGGGACAGGGACGGTGCCGTCCTTCTCGCAGTAGATCATCGGAATTGGCGTGCCCCAGTACCGCTGGCGCGAGATTCCCCAGTCCTTCAAGCGGTACTGGACCGTCGCGTCGCCAATGCCGCGCTCCCTGGCGAGCGCAACCATCTTCCTCTGCGCGTCCTCGGACGGCAGCCCGCTGAACTCGCCGGAGTCGACGAGCATGCCGTAGGCGTCGGCCGCTTCCGTCAGCGCGTCGCTCGACTGCGGTTTTCCATCGGCCGTGACGACGACCCGGATGGGCAGGCTGAATTTGCGTGCGAACTCGAAGTCGCGCTGGTCGTGTGCCGGTACCGCCATGACTGCACCGGTGCCGTAGTCACCGAGAACGAAATTGGCGACCCACACGGGCACCGTGTCGCTCGTGAACGGATTCACGGCGCGGACACCCGTATCGAACCCGTCTTTCTCGATTTCGCCGCTGATGCGCGCGGCGCGATCCTGCGTGCGAAACGCCTGGACTCTCTTGCGAAACGCCGCCGGGTCCGACGAGCGCTCGGCGAACTGAGCCACCAGCGGATGCTCCGGACCGAGCAGCACGAACGTCGCCCCGAAGATGGTGTCGATCCGTGTCGTGAACACCTCGATACGCGTTACCGGATCGCCGTCGACCGCGAAGCTGAGCTGAGCGCCTTCCGATCGCCCAATCCAGTTCCGCTGCATCGTCAGAACCTTTTCGGGCCATTGCGTCAGGTCGCGGGTCTGGTCGAGCAGTTCGTCGGCGTAGGCCGTGATGCGGAAGAACCACTGCTCGAGGTCGCGCGTTTCAACCGGGGTCCCGCACCTCCAGCAGCCGCCGTCAACGACCTGCTCGTTGGCGAGAACAGTCTGGCAGCTCGGACACCAGTTGACCGACGACCGGCGTCGATAGGCCAGACCGCGCTCGAACATCCTGATGAACAGCCACTGGTTCCACTTGTAGTACTCGCTGTCGCAGGTGGCCAGCTCGCGCTCCCACGCGTAGCTGATGCCGAGCCGCTGGAGCTGCCCCTTCATGTGCGCGATGTTCGCGCGTGTGGATGCTTCCGGGTGAGTTCCGCTCTTGATGGCGGCGTTTTCCGCGGGCAGGCCGAACGCGTCCCAGCCAAACGGGTGCAGCACGTTGCAGCCGCGCATGCGCTTCGTCCGCGCCAGCACATCGCCGATGCTGTAGTTGCGGACGTGCCCCATGTGCGCGTGCCCTGAGGGGTACGCGAACATCTCGAGGCAGTAGAACTTCGGCCGGGCCGGATCGACTTCTACTTCAAAGGCGCGCGTATGGGTCCAGCGGTGCTGCCACTTCTTGTCCAGATCTTGGGGTTTGTAGTCAGGCATGGGAAGGCCACAGGGCCCAGGCCACAGGGCTCAGGCCGCAGACCTCAGCACGCACTGAGGCCTGAGGCCTGATTCCCGGGGCCTTCTAATTATAAAGGCCAGTACTTCGCTAAGTGCGGTTTTACGGCCGCGATCGCGGCCTCTCCGCGCGGAGCGTCAGTCTGTGGCGGCGCCGCCGGCGCTCGATTGCCTTCGAACGCCGCGATGACCGAGCGCAGCGAGTCCGCGATCCCCCGGAGGTGATACCCGCCTTCCGTGAGCGCGACGATGCGGCCGTCGCAACACTCGTCGGCAATCGCGACGAGCCGCGCCGTCAGGCGGCCGAAGCATTCGGCTTCGAGGCGCATCCCGGCCAGCGGGTCGTCCTTGTAGGCGTCGAACCCCGCCGAAATCAGGAGCAGCTGCGGCTTGAAGGCCCTGAGGATCGGCCAGGCGACTGCGTCGTACGCGCGTTCGTAGTCGGCGTCGGTGGCGCCAGCCGCCAGCGGGAGGTTCACCGTCAAACCGGCGCCAGCCCCGGAGCCCACCTCGCTGGCAGCGCCTGTTCCCGGGTAGTAGGGATACTGATGCGACGACACGAACAGCACCGACGGATCGCTGTAGAAACTCCACTGCGTGCCGTTGCCATGGTGAACGTCGTAGTCGACGATCGCCACGCGGGACAGTCCGCGGGCCCGCGCATGGGCGGCGGCAACGGCGATGTTGTTGAAGAAGCAGAACCCCATCGCCCGGTTTCGTTCCGCATGGTGGCCGGGCGGCCTGACCAGCACCAGCGCACGCGTCCCGGCGCCGGCGTCGAGAACATGATCGACTGCCGTCACCGCGGCGCCGGCGGCGAGACACGCCACGTCGTACGTGTCGGGCGAAGTAAACGTGTCGGGATCGAGCGCGATTGCCCGGCCCGCCGTTTCACGAAGGAATGTGAGGTAACTGTCGTCGTGGATTCGCGCGAGATCCTCGTGGGTTGCCGGCCCTGGATCGCGGACAGACCCGCCATTCCTGCGAAACTCGTCGGCAACCACCTGCATCACCGCATGGCGCTCCACCCGCTCAGGGTGACCCGGTGGCGTGAGGTGATCCGCGAAGCGGTCAGAAGCAAAAACAGTCAGCGCCATCTCTACTTCGCAGCCAGCGCTCTCTTCACGCGCTCCGGCGTGAACGGAACCTGGCGCAGCCGCACGCCGGTGGCATCGAAGATTGCGTTCCCGATTGCCCCCGCGACGACGGTCACTGCCGTTTCGCCGGCGCCGGCGGCAGGCATGTCCGGGCGGTTGATGAGGACTGTCTCAATCACGGGCATCTCGTCGCTGAGATAGAGCGGCTTGTAGGTTCTCCAATCGACCGAGGTCACCCGCCGCCCGTCCCAGGTCACTTCCTCGAGGAGCGTCCGGCTGATGCCTTGAATCGCTCCGCCCTCCAGCTGGTTGCGCAAGCCGTCGGGATTGGAGATCGGCCCTGAATCGTTGGCAATCACCAGACGCTTGACGGCGACCGCGCCGGTGTCCCGGTTCACCTCGACGTCGGCGACCATCGCGCAGTAGCCGTTGTTGCCTTCGTAGAGCACGCAGGAGATGCCACGACCGTTCGCGATTCCCGTGCGGCGAATCAAGGCGGGGGCCGCCCCCGGCAAGGCTCCGGCGCCCAAGGGCGACGGGCGCGATTGCCAGTTCGCCGCCTTTGCGGCCGCGTTGACGACCGCGATCAACCTGGGATCGCTGAGATGTTTCAGCCGGTATTCGACGGCATCGACGCGGCGTGAGGCCGCAATCTCGTCGATGAACGATTCATGGGCGAACGTATTCTGCAGCCGATCGGGAGAACGCAGCGGACCCGTGAACAACGGCGACCGCACGCTGTGAATGACCACACGTTCCGAGGCAATTCGTCCGGTACCTCCTGCGCGGCCGTTGACGGTGCCAGTCACATAACTCGGCACCGAGTTGTTGCCGTTGGCGAATGCCGTTGGCGCAGGTGCCGGGCTTCGCGGCTGAAATGCCGCCGGTTCGAATCCGGCCAGCGTCCCGGTTACCTGGTTGCCGGGCGTTCCGGCGCCCGGCCGACCGCCGCGGGTCGGCGTCCACGCCTCGTAGTCCCAGGCGACGATCGTACCTTCCTGATCGACCGCGGCGCGCTCTTCGCTGACGTAGGCGACGCCGTAGTTCTCCCACGCCATTTCGTCGGCGCGTGACAACTGCACGCGAACCGGCTTGCCGACAGCCTGCGACAGGATCGCCGCGTCGTATGCGACGGTATCGGCGCCGTTGATGCCGTAGCAGCCAGGCCCCTGCTTGAAGACGACACGGATGTTCTCGGGCCGCAAGCCGAGCACCAGCGCCACTGAACTCCGCAGCGGCCATACCGCCTGAGATGCGGCCCAGAGCGTGGCCGTGTCGCCCTGCACATCGGCAACAGCGCAGGCGGTGCCAACGGAGCCGTGCATCTGGTATGGGTAGAGGTACGTCGCGCGAATGATCGTGCCGGCCTTCGATAGCGCCGCGTCCACATCTCCCGAATCCACCATGCGCGTATCGCGCGTCGGCGCCTGACCGCGCAGACGCGTATGGAAATCGCTCTGTGGTGACAGCGCAGCGCCAGGTGTCCAGGTGACTTTCAGCGCGGCGGCAGCCCGAAGGGCCTGCCACGGCTTCTCCGCCACAACGCCAACAAAGTTGTTCTTGACGACGACACGGACAACTCCAGGCATGTGCTCGATCGAACGACGATCCACCCCGGCGACAGCGCCGTTGGTCGATGGCGGACGCACGACGCGACCGTGGAGCATTCCGGGCACGCGGACGTTATGGACAAACTCGAACCGCCCGGTCACCATTGCCGGGATCTCGACGCGCGGGACCGGCGTCCCCAGAACGGTCCAGTCCGACGCCGACTTCCGCTTGGCGTTCGGGTTCAGCGTCAGGTTGAACGTCCGGCCGCCTATGAGCTCCGCGTAGCTCACGCGCTTCGCGAAGTCGCTCGCGGCGCTGATTACCCCGTCTCTGACAGCCAGTTGTCCCGCAGGCACGCCCAGGCGTTCCGACGCCATCGCCACCAGCGCCTCGCGCGCCGTGGCACCGGCCAGCGCCAGGTTGCTGTTGTTGAAATTCGCAGGATGTGACTGTGCTCCGGATGTCGTGCCCTGATCCGGCGTGACCGCGGTGTCGCACTGCACCAGCGTGACGCGGCTGAAAGGAACGCAGAGCTCCTCGGCGATGAGCTGTGTCTGCGCGGTGTACAAACCGTGGCCCAGCTCGCACTTGCCGGTGAACGCGGTGATGCTGCCGTCGGCCCGTATCGCGATCCAGCCATCGAGCTGCCGGCTGCCCGGACCATTCAATCCCTGCGCCGCAACCGTCGTCCCCAGCGCAAGATTCTCCGCCAGCCGTGCCGCGCCGAAGCTGACGATCAGTGCGCCCGTTCGGACGATGAAGCGGCGACGGTTCACGCTTTCACTCCGCGCGCGTAGCGCATGATTGCCTTCAGCATCCGGGTGTTGGCTCCGCACCGGCACAGGACTCCGGACATCGCCTTGCGGAGCTCGGCTTCGTTCGCCTTCGGATTCCGATCGAGGTGGGCCTTGGCCGTCAGGACAACACCGCTGAGGCAGAAGCCGCACTGCACGGCCTGCTCGTCGATGAAGGCCTGCTGAATGGGGTGAGGCTTCTCCACGCTGCCCAATCCCTCGAGCGTGGTCACCTCGGCGCCAGCCACCGTCGATACCGGAGCGATGCACGATCGCACTGCCTGCCCGTTGATCAGCACGGTGCAGCATCCGCACTGGCCGAGGCCGCATCCGAACTTGGGCCCGTTCAACTGGAGATCGTCGGCGAGGACGTACAAGAGGGGTGTGGCCGGGTCCACGTCGACCGTCTGTGGCGTGCCGTTCACTCTGAGCGTGATGCGACTCATGATCTGGCGCGGCCGTGGCGCGCATTCGCAACGGTAAACGACCCCTCCTGACGAGCGAGCGTCGCATACTTGATCGCGCGCAAGACATTCACGGTCAGAAGCTACCACACCCCGGCAGCATCGTGAGGCGAACCGCGGTTGTGGCACAATGCGCACCCATGGCCGTTACCCTCGAGTCGCAACTGCCCGCCGCGTCCCCGGCACGCACTCATCGCACAGCACTGGTCGTGCTGTCGTTGGTCTTCCTGGCGGGTGCGGTGTTCATCGTGGTCGCGGCGCTGCCGTATTTCGCCCTCAACGAGGCGCAGTTCGATCGCTACTGGCCGCGCCGCTGGTGGCTGCTGGCGCATATCTCGACCGGCATCGTGGCCCTGCTGTCCGGCCCGTTTCAGCTGTGGCTCGGAATCAGCGATCAACGGCCGGGACTGCATCGCCGGCTCGGATACGTCTACATGACGGCTATCGTCCTCAGCGCGGCGACTGCCTACTATCTGGCGTTCACGACTGACCTCAGCGTCGCATTCGGTTCAGGTCTGGCCGGTCTGGCAACCGCCTGGCTGATTACAACGGGCATGGCGTTCACCGCGATCAGGCGGCAGCTGTACGACCAGCACAAGGAGTGGATGATCCGCAGCTATGTGGTCACGACGGCGTTCGTGGCCTTCCGCATCATGTTTCCGCTGCTTCAGACGAGCGGGGTCGGCAACGTGCAGGAACAGCTCGCCATGGCGGCGTGGGGTTCATGGGCCCTGCCGCTGCTGATTACCGAAGCGGTCCTACAGGGCCGCAAGATTCTGGCTGTGAAGAGCGCCTGACAAGTCCGCCTGAAGGCGGACACTACGTACGGTCGTAGTGTCCGTACGGTCGTAGTGTCCGCCTTCAGGCGGACCTGACCATTTCCTGCGCGCGGCGCTCCAGATTCGCCAACCGCTGCTCCAGCTCCACGCGCGCAGATTCCAGCTGCGCGTCGGTGGCGTCCGCGCCGACGGGCATGGGCTCACCAACAACCAGCGCCACGTTCGTGAACGGTTTCGGAATCTGAGTCCGGTCCCAGCTGCGCAGCGTCCACGCGCGTGCCGCCTCGAGGTGAAACGGCAGGATCGGATTTCCGGTGGCATGGGCGAGCCAGACGGCCCCGGGCTGCGCGCTGTGCGCCGGCCCGCGCGGTCCGTCGAGCGTGAAGCCGGCCGGCTTGCCCGCTCTCATCGCGCGGATCAGCTGCACCATCGCCCGGCGTCCGCCCCGCGTTGTCGAACCCCTGGCGGTTCCGTAGCCAAAGCGCTCGATGATTCGCGCGATCCATTCGCCGTCGAAGTTCTCGCTGGTGATGACGACGATGCCGCGGCGGCGGAAGTAGAAGGTGGCCGGGAGAATGCGGCCGTGCCAGAAGGCCATCACCGGCTGGCGCCCGGACGCGATGATCGCGTCGTAGTGGTGCAGGCCCTCGACATGGAACCGCAGGGTCTGACCCAGAATGTTGATCAGCGGATATCCCAGGCCGGCGATGAGCGACACCTGCGCGCGCTTCCACGCGGACGCACGCCAGTCGTTCACGCCAACTCCCAACTTTGGGACTTGGGAGTTCACCTTACATTCCATTGTATTGCGGCCCGCCGCCCCCCTCGGGCGGCACCCAGGTGATGACCTGATAGGGGTCCATGATGTCGCACGTCTTGCAGTGCACACAGTTCGACGCGTTGATCTGCAGCCTGGGCGTGCCATCCGCATCGCGCGTGATCTCATAGACGTTGGCCGGGCAGAACCGCGTGCACGGGTGGCCGTACTCCGGACCACAAATCGAGCTGCAGACCTCGGTATGCACGAGGAGGTGCGCCGGCTGATCCTCGTCGTGCGCGGTGCCGGAGTAATGCACGTTGGTGACCTTGTCGAACGTCAGGCGGCGGTCGATCGCTGTCTCATTGCTCGCGCGCAAGTCGCGTTGAGGTGAGACGGATGTATCCAGCTTTCGCATCCGCGCATGACCGGCGTCGCCGTGAAGGTCGACGGGTGACCAGCCGCGCGTCACCAGCGAGACGCCCGAGAAGGCGAGGCCGGCCAGGAGGCCGTGACCAAATGCCTGATGCACGTGGCGAACGGGATACAACTCGGCTCGAACCGGACTGGCGTCGATCTTCCGCTGATACCGCTCCAGGCTGGATGCCGACGTGTCGTTCTCGCGGACGGCTTCGAACGCCGATTCGGCCGCCAGCATTCCCGTTCGCATCGCGAGATGAATGCCCTTGAGCCGCATCGAGTTCAGGAAGGAGCCGGCGTCTCCCGCAATGAGCCCGCCATCCATGTACAGACGCGGAATGGTGTTCCAGCCACCTTCCGGCAGCGCCTTCGCGCCGTAGCGCACCATCGTTCCGCCGTCGAGCAGCGACGCAACGAATGGATGCTGTTTGAAGCGGTTGAACGCCATGTGCGGATCGAACAGCGGATCCTTGTAGTCGAGGCCGGCCACGAAGCCAACGGACAGCTGCCCATCTCCCATCGCGTAAACGAAACCGCCGCCGAACTCCTCCAGCCGGAGCGGGTAACCCATCGTGTGCATGACGGTTCCGGCTGGAAGGCGGCCAGCGGGAATGTCCCACAGCTCCTTGAGGCCAAGGGCGAACTGCTGTGGCTGCCGCCCGGCGCCGAGCTGGAGCCTGCGTTCCAGCTCCTTGGTCAGGTTGCCGCGAACGCCGTCGCAGAAGATCGTGACCTTCGCCACCACGTCGACGCCCGGCTCGAACGTCGGCTTCTGCTCACCGTGCCGCCCGATCCCGCGATCTCCTGTCCGCACGCCGACGACGCGCGAACCATCCATCAGGATGTCCTGTCCGGCGAACCCGGTGAAGACATCGATGCCTTCGGACTCCACCTGCTGCGCCAGCCAGCGCGTGAAAAGGTTGAGCGAGATGATGAAGTTACCGTGATTGCTGAGCGGCGGCGGGATGATCGGAAACGCGATGCGGCCGGCCTGCGTCAGGAAATAGACGTGATCGGCAAGCACCGGTACGGCAAGCGGTGCACCCTTCTGCGGGAACTCCGGCATCAAATCCCGAAGCGTTGAAGGATCGAGCACCGCCCCCGACAGCGCGTGCGCGGCGGGCTCGCGCGACTTCTCGAGCACGGCGATCGACATCGGCTCGCCGCCGTGCTCCTTCTGCAGCTGCGCCAGCCGCAGGGCCGCCGACATCCCGGCCGGGCCACCGCCGACGATGAGGATGTCTACGTCGAGTGTTTCGCGTGTCACCGGTTTTCAACCGCGAAGGGCGCGAAGAACGCGAAGGCCGCGACGCACACAACCCAAATTGTAGTTTTTCTTCGCGAGCTTCGCGGTTTAAGACTTTTCGAGCTCGGCGATCAGTGCCGGCACGACCTCGAACAGATCGCCGACAATGCCATAGTCCGCGACTTCGAAGATCGGGGCGTCGGCGTCCTTGTTGATGGCGACGATGGTGCGCGCGCCCTTCATGCCGACGAGATGCTGGATGGCGCCCGAGATCCCGAGCGCGACGTACAGCTTGGGCGCCACGGTCTGACCCGAACTGCCGATCTGCCGTTCCATCGGCAGCCAGCCGTTGTCGCAGATCGGGCGCGACGCCGCGAGCTCCGCACCCATCGCCTTCGCCAGCTTCTCGGCGACGGCGATGTTCTCCTGCGACTTGATGCCGCGGCCGACGGCGACGATGCGTTCGGCCTGGCCGAGATCGACGGCCTGCTTCGCCTCTTGAAAGGGCGGCTCCGGCTTCTGCCGGATCGCCGAGGCGTCAATCGGCACGGCCACCGGTGTCACCTGGGCGGAACCGCCCTTTTGCACTGCGTCGGCGCGGAAGGCGCCGATCTGGACCGTGACAAAAAATGGCGGATCGCCAAGCGGCTTCACCTGTGCGGCGAGCTTCCCCTGAAACATCGGACGCGTGAACGTCGCGTTCGCGCCGGCGCCGGAAATTCCGGTGACGTCCGTGATGAGCGCTTTCCGCATCCGCGCCGCAATCGCCGGAGCGCAATCGCGGGTCTGATACGTGTGCGGCATCAGCACGAAGGTCGGCTTCGTCTGATCCACGAGCGCGCTGATGCCCATCGTGTAGCCGTCGGGCGTGTACGACGCGAACGCTGCGTTCTCCGCGACCAGGACCTCCGCGACGGCCGCGGCCGCCAGCTCGGATGCGGGAGCGCCGATCGACGCGCCAAGGATGGCCACTTTTACAGGATCGGCCGTCGCCGAGGCTCCGGCGGACAAGCCGGCAAACGCCTGCGCCGCGGCGATCGCTTCCCACGAGGCGCGATTCAGCTTCCCGTCCCGCTGCTCGGCGATGACGAGAATCACAGCGCCCTCGCCTCTTCACGGAGGAGGCGCGTCAGCTCCTTGGCGGCCTCGCCGGCGGATCCGTCGATCAGCCGCGTCTGTTTCGCGCGCGCCGGCACCGCCAGGCCGACGATCTGCTGGCTCGGTCGAAGGTCGGCCGGCATGGCGGCCTTCCGGATCTCCTTCTTCTTGGCCGCCATGATGCCCTTCAACGTCGCGTAGCGCAGTTGGTTGATGCCGCTCTGGATCGTCAGCAGCGCCGGCAGCGGCATCGCGATCCACTGGAACCAGCCGCCTTCGAGCTCGCGTTTGACCTTCAGCGAGGAATCGCTGATCTGGACGTCCATGATGATCGTCGAGTGCGGCATCGCCAGCCGCTCGGCCAGCACCACCCCCGTCTGCGCCTGGCCCTGATCGTCCGACTGCAGCCCCGTCAGGACCAGGTCGAATCGTTCGTCGGTCATCGCGGCGGCAAGGGCGTCCGCCGTGACGAACGCATCAGCGGCGGCGAGGCGATCGTCTTCCACATGGATCGCGCGGTCCGCTCCGCGCGCCAGCGCCTCGCGAATCACCTGCTGGACGCGGGCGGGGCCGGCCGAACAGACAACCACCTCCCCGCCGTGCTGCTCGCGCAGACGCAGCGCCTCTTCGAGCGCATAGGCGTCCGGCTCGTTCATCTCGTAGCTGGCGTCCTGCTCGCGAATCCACGTCTTGTCGTCGTTGAGACGCGGCTGCCACTCCCGGGTGGGGACCTGCTTGATACAGACAGCAATCTTCATCCGTGGGCCCCATGCTCATAGGCCACGGAGACACCGAGGCACGGAGAAGAATCCTGTTTATGCTCCGTGTTTCCGTGCCTCCGTGGCGATTTCGGATATCAGCCTTCGTACTTCTTGAACAGCAAAGCAGCGTTCGTGCCACCGAAACCGAAGGAGTTCGAGAGCGCGTAGCGAACCGGCATCTTCCGGCTCTTGTGCGGGACGTAGTCGAGATCGCACTCCGGATCGGGATTGTCGAGGTTGATCGTCGGCGGCACCTCGTCGTGAAAGACCGCCAGCGCCGAAATCCCGGCCTCGAGCCCGCCGGCCCCGCCGAGAAGGTGACCGGTCATCGACTTGGTGGAGGAAATCGCCAGCTTCCGGGCGTGCTCGCCGAAGCAGTTCTTGATGGCGAGCGTTTCCAGCTTGTCGTTGTAGGGGGTCGAGGTGCCGTGGGCGTTGATGTAATCCACCTGGTCGGGTGCGACCCCCGCCTTGCGGATCGCCATCGCCATGACCCGCCGCGCGCCGTCGCCGTCCTCGGACGGCGCGGTCATGTGGTACGCATCGGACGTCGAGCCGTAGCCGACGATCTCCGCGTAGATTGTCGCGCCGCGCTGCCGGGCGTGTTCCAGCTCCTCGAGGATCAGGACGCCCGCCCCCTCGCCGATGATGAAGCCGTCGCGATCGACGTCGAACGGCCGGCTGGCGCGCTCCGGCGCGTCGTTCCGGGTCGAGAGCGCCCGCAGCTGCGCGAACCCGCCGAGGCTCATCGGCGTGATCGCCGCCTCGGAGCCGCCGGCAATCATCGCCGTCGCGTCGCCGCGCTTGATGATCTCGTACGACTCGCCGACCGCATGCGCCGACGCCGAGCACGCGGTGCACGTCGCCAGGTTGGGCCCCTTGGCCCCGAACCGGATCGACACCTGGCCCGACGCCAGGTTGATGATCGCCGACGGAATGAAGAACGGCGATATTTTCCGCGGCCCGCCTTTGAGCAGCGCCTCGTGCTCGCGTTCGATGGTGATGAACCCGCCGATGCCGGAGCCGATGAAGGCGCCGACGTCGGGCGCGATCTCCGGCGTGATCGTCAGCTTCGCATCGTCCATCGCGAACTGCGCCGCCGCGATCGAATACTGGATGAAGAGGTCCATCTTCTTGATGTCCTTCTTCTCGATCCAGTTGAGCGGGTCGAAGCCCTTGACCTCGGCGGCGATCTGCGCCGCGTAGCCGGTGATGTCGAAGCGCGTGACCCGCGTGACGCCGCTCTGCCCGGCCAGCAGTGCCACCCACGTCTCGCGCGTGCCGAGACCGAGCGCCGACACCAGTCCGATGCCGGTAATGACGACCCGCCTGTTCAACGCTGCTCCATTCCAGGGACTCGGCCCGAAACTACTTCTTGCCCTTGCCGTGGGCCTCGATGTACTCGATGGCTTCCTTCACGCGGGTGATCTTCTCGGCGTCCTCGTCCGGAATCTCGATCCCGAACTCCTCTTCGAACGCCATGACGAGCTCCACCGTGTCGAGCGAGTCGGCGCCGAGATCGTCGACGAACGACGCGTCCGGCGTCACTTCTTCCTCGTCCACGCCCAGCTGCTCGACGATGATGCTCTTCACCTTGTCTGCGACTGCCATCTATTCCTCCGGTTCCAAGTGAAACTTGAAAGTCAAAAGTCAAAAGGCAAAAGGCAAAAGATCTTTTGACCTTTGCCTTTTGACTTTTGCCTTACACGCCCTCACATGTACATACCGCCATTAACGGCGAGTACGTGCCCTGTAATATACGCCGCCTCATCCGAGGCCAGGAAACAGACGGCCGCGGCGACTTCCTCCGCCGTTCCGAGGCGGCCGAGCGGAATTGCGGACGCCCAATCGGCCTGCGCCTTGTCTGTGATCGCCTTCGTCATGTCCGTGTCGACCAATCCCGGCGTCACGACGTTCACGGTGATGTTGCGGGACGCGACTTCGCGCGCGAGCGCCTTGCTGAACCCGATCAGTCCGGCCTTTGACGCGGCGTAGTTCACCTGCCCCGCATTGCCCATCTGTCCGACGACGGAGCTGATGCTGATGATGCGGCCGCTGCGCTGCTTGATCATCGGCTTCAACACCGCCTGCACGCACGTGAACGCCGCCGTCAGATTCGTGGACAGCACCTGATCCCAGTCGTCGCGCTTCATCCGCAGCATCAGCTGATCGCGCGTGATGCCGGCGTTGTTGACGAGGATATCGATGCGCTGGTGGCGCTCCAGCACACCGGCAACCAGCGCGTCGACGGACGCGGCGTCGGTGACGTCAACGGATCCGGCTTCGGCCTGCCGTCCCGCCTCGCGAATCTCGGCCACCGTGGCGGCGGAGTGCTCACCGCGCGCCGCCGCAACGACCACGGCGCCGCGGGCCGCAAGCGTGTGCGCGATCGCACGGCCGATGCCGCGCGAGGCGCCCGTCACGATCGCAATCTTTCCGGCTAAGTCGAGCATGCAGCGACGACCGCGGCGAGATCCGCCGGCGACCCGAACGAGACTATGCGTGAATCCGGGTGGATTTTCTTAACGAGACCGCTCAGCACCGTTCCCGGGCCTACCTCAACATACGTAGTAACGCCCTCGGACGCAAGGCGGCGGACCACCGCTTCCCAGCGGACGGGCGCCGATACCTGGCGGACGAGCGCCTCGATGGCGGCCGCCGCATCGCGCTTCGGCTCGGCGTCGACGTTGGCAACCACCGGGACGCGCGGGGCGCGGACCGGGAGCGCCCGCAGCTCGGGCGCCAGGCGATCTTCAGCCGGCTTCATCAGCGCGCAGTGGAATGGGGCGCTGACCGACAGCGGCACTGCCCGTTTCGCCCCGAGCGCCCTCGCCCGCTCGCACGCCCGTTGAACGGCAGCCGCAGCGCCCGCGATGACGACCTGCCCGGGCCCATTGATGTTCGCCGGACTGACCACCTCGCCGCCCGCAGCTTCCTCGCAGGCCCGTGTCACGGTGTCCACGTCGCTGCCCAGGATCGCGGCCATCGCACCGGTGCCGACGGGAACCGCCTCCTGCATGTAGCGTCCGCGCCGCCGGACCGTCGCCACCGCGTCGCCGAATTCGAATGTGCCGGCCGCAACGTTGGCCGAGTATTCGCCGAGGCTGTGACCGGCGACAAACGCAGGCTCTACGCCATGCTCGACGAGGACGCGACAGGCGGCCGTGCTGACGGCAAGAATGGCCGCCTGCGTCGTCTCCGTCAGCGTCAGCTGATCCTCCGGGCCGTGAAAACACAGCTCGCTCAGATGCCTGGAGTCACTGCCGTCGCCAAAAGCAGCGTCGGCCTCCGCGAACGCGTGGCGGGCAGCGGGATACGCGTCAGCAAGCTCGCGCCCCATCCCGACTCTCTGGGAACCCTGCCCTGGAAAGATGAACGCGATCACGAGACGGCCGCCGCCGCGATCTCACGTTCGACGCGATGAATGAAATCGCTGGACGCGAAGCGGTAGGCCATCGCGATGGCGTTGCGAACCGCTTTCGCCGACGAGCGGCCGTGGCACACCACGGCCAGGCCGGCAACACCCAGCAGGATGGCGCCGCCGTACTCCGAGTAGTCCACGCGCCGGCGGAAGCGGCGAAACGCCCGGCGGGACAACAGATATCCAACCTGACTGGAAAACGTCCCCTGCAGCTCGTCCCCGAGCAGCGTCTCCACCGCCTCGACGAGCCCTTCGCTCGTCTTGAGCACGATGTTTCCCGTGAAGCCGTCGCAGACGATGACGTCGGCCACGCCGCTGTAAATCTCCCGGCCCTCGACGTTGCCGACGAAGTTGATCGGCGCCTGCTTCAGCAGGCGATGCGCCTCGCGCGTCAGTTCGTTGCCCTTGTTGGCTTCCTCGCCGATCGAGAGCAGACCCACACGCGGGTTCGGCGCGCCCAGCGCCACACGGGCGTACACACCGCCCATGACCGCAAACTGCAGGAGATGCTGCGGCCGGCATTCGACGCTGGCACCGGCGTCGAGCAGCACGGCGGGGCTCGTGCGAGTGGGGATGGTGGTCGCCAGGGCAGGCCGATCGACGCCGGCGAGCGTTCCGAAGGCGGAATAGGCGGCCATGACGGAGGCGCCGGTATGTCCGGCACTGACCAGCGCAACGGCCTCGCCCTTCGCCACGCATTCGGCGGCCACGCGGACCGACGCCCGCCGTTTCCGGCGGAGGGCGGCCGCGGGCGCCTCGGTCATTTCCACGACTTCAGGAGCGTCGACGACGCGGATGCGCTGGCGCCCGGCGTGGAGGTGCGGCAGGAGCGCCGCTTCGATCCGATCCCGCGCGCCGACGAGCAGGATCTCGGCCTCCAGGTGCCGCGCGGCGGCAACGGCGCCGTCGACCATGGTATCCGGGGCGTGATCACCGCCCATCGCGTCGACCGCAATGCGGATCACACGATCACCGCCGACGACACACCGAGGCACTGAGGCACCGAGATCAGATGCTTGAAAACGTCCTCGGTGTCTCGGTGTCTCTGTGTGTCGCTTTCCGGTGAAAGCATCCCGGAAACTATTCTTCGTCTACAGGTCGTACGGCTCGGCCCTTGTAGTAGCCGCAATGCGGACAGATGCGATGCGGCGCCTTGGGCTCGTGGCACTGCGGACACATCCCCGTGGTCGCGGCGGTCAACGTGTCGTGCGTGCGCCGCTTGGCGGTGCGTGCCTTGGAGTGACAGCGTTTCGGATTTGGCATTGGCGT
>JAICQE010000141.1 GCA_025938035.1 Vicinamibacteria bacterium | reverse complement strand
TCGGAATGATCGCGCGGCTGGTCTCTTCGCTGCGCGAACGGGGCGAGTGGTTCTACCGCCGGCTGTTCTGGGAAGCGGGCATCCTGGGTCAGGTCCTGTATCTCGAGGCGGAAGCGGCGGGCGCGCGCGCGACCGGTATCGGCTGCTTCTACGACGATCCCGTCCACGAGGCCGCGGGCCTTTCCGGGCCGGAGTGGCAGAGCCTCTACCACTTCTCGATGGGTATGCCTGTTGACGACGACCGGCTGACGACGGAGCCGGGATATGAGTGGGAAACGCAGCTTCCGCCTTAGCGCGGAAGCCACGGTTTTTGATCCTTAGTTCGCCTGCGTCACCTTCAGATCGATTGTTCGTGATTCGCCATCGCCGAGCGTGAAGGTCGTCGCCACGCGTGCCCATTCCTTCAGCAGGTCCGGATCGTGTTCTTCTCCCTCCTCCAGATAGTCCAGAGCGATCGCGAGATACCGTCCGGCCTGCAGGCCCTTCACACTGAACCGGCCCTGCTGGTCGGGGCGTGCGGAGGCGATTCGGCTCGTGAGCGGCGTCCATTTATCCGGGTCCGCCGGAAAGATCACGACGGACGCATCGCCGGCGACGGCGCCGCGGCTTTCGGTGATGCGGCCGGCGACTTCGCTGTACCGGTTCGTGAGCAGCACCTCGATGTCCTCGACATCTCCCTTGCTGAAGTCGATTGGCGATTCGGTCAAATCGCTGCCGCCGACGGAGATGGTCTTGATGCCCCAGTTGTTCATGCCGCCTCCGGCGAGCACGAGGGGGCCGTGCAGGCCGCTCAGTTCGAATGTCCAGTCACTCCGTACCGCCGGTTGGGGCGAGTTGACGCCCTCTCCGCCGGTCGCCGACACCGCAAACAGCAACACCCCCGACGGCGAGAGATCACGCGGTGGCGACCCGCCCTCGAAACGAATCCGGCCGCGGGCAGCAGCGCCGGAGGAGATTGTGAGGACCACCCCGGCGACATCTGCGGTATCCACAGTCACCTGGGCCGAGGCACGATCAGTGCCGAACGGCGAACGCGCTTCCACCATGTAGCTGCCGGGAAGGACGCCGGTGATCGCAAAGGCACCGTCAGCGCCTGCCAACCCCGTGCGCCAGTCGTCGCCGCCGTCGGCCCGGCGGGCGAGCACCATCGTGAGTCCTGCCGGCGTCGCGGTTGACGAACGCACAACGCCGGAGATGGATGCGACGCGCTGGCGAATCAATCCGATCGTCAGGCCTGAGAGTTCCTCGCCGAGCTTCACGCTGATGCGCTGCGCATCCGCGACCGCCGCCGTTCCCGGAAAGAAGGTGCGGACGGATCGTACCGGGTCGGAGGACCGGCCAACGTCACCAGACTCGTCGGCTGACAGGAAGTAATCCGCCGGTGGCACGCCGAAAATCCTGAACTCGCCGCGATCGTCTGTCGAATCACCGAATATCGCCATCAGTTGCCGCCGGCCGTTGACGTATCGATATCGGGAGAGCTGTACGGATGCACTCGAAACCGGCTCACCGCTCTCGTCCGTGATCCGGCCCGTCACCACTGCTCCTTGCGGCAGCATCAGATCGACACGATCCATGACCTGACTGCTCGAGAGGTCGATGGGCCGTCCTTTCTCGAACGGGCGGCGCTGGCCGTACTCCATGTTGACGTATCCGCCCTTTGATGCCGACAGCCCATACCGCCCGGCGGGCAGCTGCGTGAATTCGTAGCGGCCGTCGTCGCCGGTGACGCTCATTCGCGGCGCCATCGCCTCAACCGTCATTGGCGTCAGCCGTACCTGAACCCGGCGCAGCGGCATGGCGTCGGGGCCCAGGATGCGGCCTCGAATGACGCCGGTGCCGGTCTGTATGCGGGGTTGGTCGCGTGGCGGTCCCGCTGGAGCGGCCGACTGCGCGGAGACGGGCGTGGAGGTCAGCGCCACGAAAAGCGCCAGCGCGGTCGCCGCAAAAAAATGCTGCGTGCTCAGTTATCGCACTCTGATCGGACTTTCCCGCGTGACGGTCGCCTTGGAGCCCGCGCTCGACGTTGCCGCCACATGGAGCAGGTATGAACCGGGGTCGACGCCTTCGAGCCTGATCGGGGCAGTAAAGCTGTAGCTGCCCGCGTTGCCGCTGGACGAGGGCTGCCGCGCCGTGAAGGTGGACATCACACGTCCCGCAGCCGAACGGAGATCGACCTTGAAGTCGATTGTGTGCGCCGGCCGCCGCCCGTTCTCGTACACCTCCGCATAAAGGGTGAGGGTTTCCTCGGGCCAGAATTCACGTGCGACGGTGATGGGCGACGGAAGGCGCGTATCCAGAGGCCGCGCGGCGCTCGGCCACACGGTAACCGTCTCCTCCGCCGTCGACGAGGTCAGCGCGACGCCGCTCATCACCAGCGGCTCCTTGGTGAAGCTCGGGATGTCGAGGTCGTAGGTCACGCTTCCGGCCGCGCCGACGGTCGGCCCGCCGGCCACGCGAAGCTGGTACCTCCCGGGCGGAAGCGACATTTCGGTGACCACTCGGACGCCCCGCTTCTTTGTGACTTCATAGGTCTCCGGCTTCAGTGCCAATCCCATCTCGTGCCGCTGGCCTTCGAGGAGCTTCCCTTCCGCGGACGTCGGCCGCAGCGCGACGGCGATGTTGCCGGTAAAACGGCCGCTTCGTTCGATGAGGTTCAGTGCCTCGACGCCAAACTCTGCCGCGATTGCCACCTTCGCCAGCTGGTCGCTTCCCTTGTATGGCGCCGCGAACAGCCGGATGGGGACCCCGGCGACACCGATCGGGCTCTGCAGGGCGTCGACGATTGCCGGCGCAAGCGTCGTCGCGCGCGTGATGATCGGCGTCTTGCGGCGCAGCGGTGCCAGATAGCCGCCACGCGATCGCACCTGCAGCCCGGGGCGTTTCACGCGAATCTCCACCGAGTGGAACCGTCCGTCGGTCTGCGGCGTGGTCGAGAATCCAAGGATGTAGTACGAGCTGTTTTCGCGCACGACGCGCGTGAACGCGTCGTTGAAGCTGTTGGTGATGACGATGGCAAAGCCGCCGGTCGTGTCGGCGAGGGCGCGCAGGTCCTGCATCCGGCCGATCGACGTGATCGATGGTTCGGGGACGGTGTTGTCGGGGTTTGCCGCCGCTATCTCGGTGACGTCGCGCCCGGGCACGATCCCGCCCGGATCCATCGGGTAGATCGACACGTTCCCGCGCGTCGCCGCGGTAATCGCGGCGTGCAAGTCTTCAATGGCGATGCTGCGGATGCCGCCTTCGTAGTCGAGCGCCTCGTAGACGCTGGCCCCCAGACCCGTGGTGACGTAAATGATCGACTTGCGCCGGCCGCGCATGTTCGCCATGAACTCGGTCAACGAGCGGAGGCTCAGCATCCGCGACCGCAGCAGGAACTCCGATTCCCGTTCGAGCAGATAGCTGGCCGCGTTCGCGGCGTTGATCTGGGCGGTGTCGGTCACTGTGCCGATGCCGGCGATGGCGCCCGCGGCCCCGGCTTCGGTCGTGACCAGGGCCTGATCGCCGTTTGGATTGGGGCGCACCGTCGGCCGCGCGGCGGCCTCCAGATCGCCGCCGCCGAATCCGCCGCTCACCCGGTCGATCGAGCGCAGGAGCGCGGCTTTATCGCTGGTAAAGTCCTGGCCGTCCGTGGATCTGCCGCGACCGACGTAGACAATCGCCGCGGTATCGTTTGCGCTGAAGTGCTCCTCGACGAATTCACGCAGACGAAGCCGAAGCCGGGGCGCGAGATTTCCAGGAATCTCGTCGATGGCGAAGAGGTAGATTCGGCCTTCGCGGTGCTCGTTCGTGCGCACGTCCGGCGCGACGGGGACTGCGGAGCCGCGTTCAATCCGTTCGATCGGGATGTTGACGGCGGCAAACGCCGTCAGTTCCTGCAGCGTGCCGTCGGCGAAGATCTCGAAGTCGTCCGCCGTCAGGTCGGTGACCGGGTTGCCTTCCGCGTCAACGACGAACGCGTCGAGCTCGATCGCGTCGATGGTGGAGCGAAAGATCGGGGTATCGATTGTTGGTTGCGGCGAGGGCTGCTGAGCGCCAGCGGCGAGAACAGACAGAGTCAGGAGGATCAGGAGGGCGGACACGCGCAATCTCATGAGCTGCCTCGCATATGCCTTGAAGAGCCCCACTCCTCCGCAGGCGCAAGCGATCTTACGGCAATTGACGGAGCGGGCGGCGTTCTATAGCATGAACAGGTTTGGGAAACTCTTCACAAGCGCGCCTGTGGGCAGCGAGGCGAGCTTCGTCACGAGCGTTCCAACGATTCCTTCCCCGGTACCGCGCCGGGACCACGCTATCTTGAGGGTCGCATGGACGGCTGGCTAGGTGTAGTGATCATGATCGCCCTGGGCGTCGGCTTTGCGGGCGTGATGATCGGCCTCTCGATCCTCCTCGGCCCTAAAAACCCGACTCCCGAAAAGCTTGCGCCGTATGAGTGCGGGATGCCTGCTGTCGGCGACGCGCGGGAGCGCCACTCGGTCAAGTTCTATCTGGTGGCGATGATCTTTCTGCTCTTCGACATCGAGATCGCCTTCCTCTATCCCTGGGCGCTGGCGTTGCGCGACCTCGGCTGGTTTGGATTTGCCCAGATCCTGACGTTTTTCCTGATCCTCGCCGTCGGCTACATCTACGTCTGGCGCAAGGGACTGCTCGACTGGGGGCCTTCCGCCGTGCGGCGCGGACGCGGGCAGGCGGAGCGGAAGGCGGCGTAGTCATGGCACCTGAAGCACACGATCACGGCCTCGACCCCGAGCTGCCGCTGCTGACCACCACCGTGGAGAAAGTCGTGCAGTGGGCGAGGCGATCGGCGATCTGGCCGGCGCAGTTCGGCCTGGCCTGCTGCGCCATCGAGATGATGGCCATGGCCGCGAGCCGCTACGACATCGCGCGCTTCGGTGCTGAAGTCTTCCGTGGCTCGCCGCGCCAGTCGGATTTGATGATTGTCGCCGGCCGGCTGTCCAGGAAGATGGCGCCGGCGATGCGCCGGGTGTACGACCAGATGCCCGATCCGAAGTGGGTCATCTCCATGGGCGCCTGCGCGTCCATTGGCGGCGTCTTCGACAACTACGCCATCGTCCAGGGGGTCGACCAGGTCGTGCCTGTGGACGTGTACGTGCCCGGTTGTCCGCCGCGTCCGGAGTCGCTGATCTACGGAATCGTGCAGCTGCAGAACAAGATCGCCCGGTCGCGAGCGTGAGGCTCGCGCGTTGAAATGCAGAATTCAGAATGCAGAATGCAGGTGATCGGGGCTTTTCGGGCCGTGTCTGAATTCTGCATTCTGTATCCAGAATTGCCGTAAACCATGACAGCCGCCGAAGTCCTAGCCGCCCTCGCGCCGCTCGTGCCGGATGCCTCGTTCGAGGAGGCACCGAGCGCCGATTTCGCGACGGTCTACGTGCCGGCGGATCGTCTCGTCGAGACGTGCCTCGCGCTGCGCGATGCGGAGCCGCTGCGATTCACGACGATCATCGAGATTACGGCCGCCGACTACATTCCCCGGCAGCCGCGGTTCGAGGTGGTCTACCACCTGCTGTCCATCTCGCGGCGGGCGCGGGTGCGGCTGAAGGTCAGGGTGCACGAAGGCGGAACGGTTCCTACGGTGCAGGGTGTCTGGAAGGGCGCAGGCTGGCCCGAGCGCGAAGTGTGGGACATGTTCGGCATCGTCTTCGACGGCCATCCGGACCTGCGGCGTCTGCTGATGCCGGAGGACTGGGACGGGCATCCGGCCCGCAAGGACTATCCGGTCCAGATCCGCAAGGGTGCGCAGACGTATGAGCCACTCGAGGTGAGCGAACACGAGTTCCGCGCCAACATCGAGCGCGACCGGGTAAGAAGGACCCACTAGTGGCGGAACTGCGCACGGAAACGATGACGGTCAACATGGGGCCCCAGCACCCCAGCACGCACGGCGTGCTGCGGCTCGTGCTGGAGCTCGATGGGGAAGTCATCCAGTCGGTGATCCCGACCATCGGGTATCTCCACACCGGCATCGAAAAGACGGCCGAGCAGAAGAAGTGGCAGCAGGTCATTCCGCTCGTCGAGCGGATGGACTATCTCGGCGCGCAGTCGAACAGCCTCGCCTACGCGCTGGCCGTCGAAAAGCTGCTCGGACTGCAGATGCCGGCTCGCGTCAACGACATCCGCGTCCTGATCGCGGAGCTGCAGCGCATCGCCAGCCATCTGATCTGGCTCGGCACCCACGCCATGGAGATCGGCGCGGTGTCGATGTTGTTCTACGCCATCCGCGAGCGCGAGCTGCTGCTCAACATCAACGAGCTGATTGCCGGTTTCCGCTTCTTCCCGAGTTACATCCGCATCGGCGGACTGCGAGAGGATCTTCCCCGCGGCTTCCACGAGTCGGTCAACGCGTTTCTGGAGCGGTTCCCCGCCAAGATCGACGAGTTCGAGGGGCTGCTGACCAAGAACGACATCTTCCGCCGCCGCACCGAGGGCGTCGGCGTCATCACGCAGGACGACGCCATGCAGTGGGGCCTGGTTGGTCCGATTCTTCGTGCCGGCGGGTCCGATTACGACGTCAGGAAATACTTCCCCTACCTCGGGTATGAGACCTACACCTTTAACGTCCCGACGGCCACCGAGGGCGACGTGTATGCCCGCTACCGCGTCCGCGTGGCGGAAATGCGCGAGAGCGTGAAGATTGCCAGGCAGGCGATCTCGCGAATCACTCCGTCCGGTGCCTGGGCCTGTGACGACCCGCGGGTGGTTCCGCCGCCGAAGGACAAGGTGTATTCGGAGATGGAGGCGCTGATCCAGCACTTCCTGATCTACTCGCAGGGCTTCACCGTTCCCGCCGGCGAGGTCTACTTTCCGGTCGAAGGACCCCGTGGTGAGCACGGCACATACGTCGTCTCCGACGGAACGAACCGCCCGTGGCGTGTCAAGATGCGCGCGCCGTCGTTCATGGCCATCCAGGCTCTTCCTGCGGTCGTCAAGGGTGGTCTGATCGCCGACGTGGTCGCGGTCATTGGCTCCAACGACGTGGTGATGGGGGACTGCGACCGGTGAGCTTCCATCCGCGCATCGAATACGCCACGTTCCATCGCTCCGAACGGAAGCTCGCGGCGCTCGGCGAGGAATTCAGGTACACGCCGGAACACCAGGCGATCTTCGACGAGCTGGTGACGCACTATCCGCCCGACCAGCGGAAGTCGGCGATTCTCTACGCGCTCTTTCTGGTGCAGAAGCAGCAGGGCTACGTGTCCGGGGCGTCGATGCGCTTCGTGGCCGATCAGATTGGCTGCACGCCGGCGGAGGTCGAGGACGTCGTGTCGTACTACACGATGTTCTATACGAAGCCGGTGGGGAAGTACGTGCTGAACGTCTGCCGGACCCTGTCGTGCGCGCTGCTGGGCGCCGAGCGCGTGACCGAGGAACTGTCGGCGAAGCTGGGCATCGCGCCGGGCCAGACGACGCCCGACGGAATGTTCACGCTGATGGAAGTCGAGTGCCTCGGCGCCTGCGATCGTGCCCCGGTGCTGATGATCAACGACGACGGCTGGCACGAACGGCTGGCGCCGGAACAGGCCGGGCAGTTCGTCGACGACCTGCGCGCGCGCGGCTATGCCGCACTGACCGGATGTCATCTGCACGTGGAGAAGAAGTGACGGTGGAACCACGAAGGCCACGAAGGCATCGAAGGCCACGAAGCGTCTTTTGTTTAAGGAATAGCGTTCTTCGTGAACTTCGATTTCTTCGTGCACTTCGTGGTTAAGACGTAATGGCATACGAGCCGGTTCTCACCAACCACATCCGCGAGCCGAACGCCTTCGCGCTCGACTTCTATCTGCAGAAGGCGCGCGGCTACGAAGGGCTGCGCAAGGCGCTGACGCTGAAGCCGAACGACATCATCGAGCAGGTCAAGGCATCGGGCCTGCGCGGCCGCGGCGGCGCCGGCTTCCCGACCGGTTTGAAATGGCAGTTCGTGCTCAAGGACACGCCGAAGCCGAAGTACATCGCCTGCAACGCCGACGAGAGCGAGCCGGGCACGTTCAAGGACCACGTGCTCATGGAGCGCAATCCGCACCTGCTGATCGAGGGGTGCGCGATCGCCTGTTATGCCATCGGGGCGAAGGTCGCTTACATCTACATCCGTGGCGAGTTCCTCCACGTGCAGGAGACGCTCGAGCGCGCGATCGCTGAGGCGTATCAGGCGGGCCACCTCGGGAAGAATATTCACGGTAGCGGCTTCGACTGCGATGTGTTCATGCACCGGGGCGCTGGCGCCTACGAAGCGGGCGAGGAGACGGCGCTGATCGAGTCGCTCGAGGGGAAGCGCGCCCAGCCCAGGATCAAGCCGCCGTTCCCGGCGGTCGAAGGGCTGTACAACTGTCCCACCGCGGTCAACAACGTCGAGACGCTGTGCAACGTTCCGCTGATCGTGCTGAACGGTCCGGAGTGGTTCGCCGGCCTCGGCCCGGAGAAGAACGGCGGCCCGAAACTCTTCTGCGTCAGCGGCCACGTCACGCGCCCCGGCACCTATGAAGCCTCGATGCACACGACGCTGCGCGAGCTGATCTACGGCGATCGGTACGCGCAGGGGATGAAGGACGGCCGCACATTCAAGGCGATCATCCCCGGCGGATCGTCCGTGCCGATTCTGCTCGAGAAGGATCTCGACACGCCGGCAAGCTTCGACCACATCCAGAAGGCGGGCTCGCTGCTCGGTTCGGCGGGACTGATTGTCATGGACGACACGGTCTGCATGGTGTGGCTGGCGATGAACCTGCTGCACTTCTACCGCCACGAATCGTGCGGCAAGTGCACGCCGTGCCGGGAAGGCGGCGACTGGCTGTACAAACTGCTGCAGCGCGTCGAGCGCGGTGACGGGCAGATGAAGGACATCGATCTGCTGTTCGGTGTCGCCACCAATATCGTCGGCAAGACGTTGTGTGCCTTCGGCGACGCCGCGGCCACGCCGGTCCTCACGACGCTGAACCACTTCCGCAGCGAGTTCGAGGCGCACATCCGCGAAGGGCGCTGCACGCTGCCGGCGGACTGGCGCGCGAAACAGCCGGTGCTGGCGGGGGCGCACTAAGTGGACCTCCGCTTCGGCGTCCAGCTGGCCATCATCGGCCTGACGTTCTTCATGCTGATCAACGCGTCGGCGCTGCTGGTGCTTGCCGAGCGGAAAATCATGGGCTTCATGCAGCAGCGCTACGGCCCATACCTCGTCGGACCGCACGGCCTGCTGCAGCCGCTCGCCGACATCCTCAAGCTCCTGATGAAAGAGGAGCTGCGGCCGAAGGGCGCAGACAAGTGGCTCTTCACGCTGGCGCCGATTCTGTCCGTGACCGCCGCATTTGCGGCGTTTGCCACCGTCCCGTGGGGCGCCGAGACGACGCTCTTCGGGCTGCTCGACGAGCCGGTGAAGCTGGGCGTCGCCGACATCAACGTGGGGCTCCTCGTCGTCTTCGCCATCACCTCGATGGGTGTCTACGGCATCGTCCTCGCGGGATGGGCGTCCAACAGCAAGTACTCGCTGATGGGCGGCCTGCGCGCGGCGGCGCAGATGATCAGCTACGAGCTGGCCTATGCCACGTCCCTGGCGGCGGTGATCCTGCTGGCCGGTTCGTTGTCGCTGCGCGAGATCGTCGACACGCAGGCGAGCACCTGGTTTGGCGTCATCCCGCGCTGGTACGTGTTCCTGCAGCCGCTCGGTTTCATCATTTACGTCATCGCCGGCGTTGCCGAGACGAACCGCGCCCCGTTTGATTTTCCGGAGGCTGAACAGGAGCTGGTCGCCGGCTACAACACCGAGTACAGCTCGGTGCGCTTCGCGCTGTTTCCGCAGGCCGAATACATCAACATGGCGACGATGTCGGCGGTGGCCACGGACCTGTATCTGGGCGGCTGGCACGGCATCCCGCTGCTCGACCAGTACGGACTGAGCTGGGTCACGTTCCTGCTGAAAGTGGGCGCGATTCTCTTTGCCTACATCTGGATGCGGTGGACGCTGCCGCGGTACCGCTATGACCAGCTGATGTCGTTCGGGTGGAAGTTCCTGTTCCCCGCGTCGGTGCTGAATCTCCTCGTGACAGCGGCGCTGATCCTCTATTTCAATGCCTGAAGTCGTCACCTTCTACCTGCTCGCGGGCCTTGCCGTCGTCGCGTCCGCGCTGGTCATCGGGCAGCGCAACCCGATGTACAGCGTGCTGCTGCTGATTGTCTCGTTCGCGGCGCTGGCGGGACTCTACATCCAGCTCGACGCGCCGTTTGTGGCCGTCGCGCAGATCATCATCTACGCCGGCGCCATCATGGTGCTGTTCCTCTTCGTCGTCATGCTGCTGAACGCCCCGCAGGAAGACGCGGCGGAGTGGGACCGCACGCATCCGCTGCGGCGGCCCGGCATCGCGCGCTTCGGCGCCGCGCTGGCGGGCGTGCTGATCCTGCAGCTGGCCTATGCGCTGATGCGCGTGAACGAGCTGGAGGCGCCGGTCGGCAGCCAGACGGGCGGGGCGGCCGTGAGCTCCGTGCGCGAGCTGGGCCGGGTGCTCTTCGATCGCCACGCGTTCGCGTTCGAAGCGACGTCCGTGCTCATTCTCGTGGCGATGGTCGGCGCCGTGGTGCTGGCGCGCCGGGAAGGCCAGTCGTGATTCCGCTCCACCATTACCTGATTGTCTCGGCGATTCTCTTTGCCATCGGCACGGCGGGCGTCTTTCTCCGCCGGAATCTGATCACGATTCTGCTGTCGATCGAGATCATGCTGAACGCGGTGAACCTGACGTTCGTCGCGTTCGGCCGTTATCGCGGCGACGTGGACGGTCAGATCATCACCTTCTTCGTGATGACGGTGGCCGCCGCGGAAGCGGCCGTCGGGCTGGCGTTGATCATCGCCCTGTTCCGCCATCGCGAATCACTGAATCCAGACGCCTTCACATCGCTGAAATGGTGAAACGTGAGAGTCAAAAGGCAAACGTCAAAGGGCAAAAGAGGAGGCCATCGGCGCCGAGTCGGGTGGAAGTGTCTTTTGACTTTTGACGTTTGCCTTTTGCCTTTGAGGCTCGCGTGCTCGCGCTGATTCCCCTCTTCCCGCTGCTCGGCTTCGTCATCAACGCGACGCTCGGAGGCCGCCTGCCGAAGAGCGTCTCCGGCGGGCTCGCCTCGCTGGCGATGGTGGCGTCGTTCGCCGTGTCCGCGATGCTCGTGTGGCAGCTCGTCGGGTTGCCGGCGGAGGAGCGCCTGATTGACCAGGTGCTGTACACGTGGCTGGCGTCCGACGACTTCAACCTTCCGCTCGCGTTCCGGCTCGATGCGCTCTCGGCGGTGATGATCCTCGTTGTCACCGGTATCGGCTCGCTGATTCATATCTATTCGACCGCGTACATGCACGACGAGGTCGACAGCGAGTTCGCCCGCTACTTCTCCTATCTGAACCTGTTCGCCTCGTTCATGCTCGTGCTGGTGCTCGGCTCCAACTTCCCGGTGATGTTCGTCGGGTGGGAGGGCGTCGGCCTCTGCTCGTACCTGCTGATCGGCTTCTGGTTCAAGAAACAGTCCGCGTCCGACGCCGGCAAGAAGGCGTTCGTCGTCAACCGCATCGGCGACTACGCGTTCATCCTCGGCATGCTGGCGCTCTTCACGCAGTTCGGCACGCTCGACTTCAGGGAGCTCGCCGACGCGGTGGCGGCGCTGCCTCCGGAAACGTCGTTCGGGATCATCTCGATTGCGACGCTGCTGCTGTTCATCGGGGCGACGGGAAAGTCGGCGCAGATTCCGCTGTACACGTGGCTGCCCGACGCGATGGAAGGCCCGACGCCGGTGTCGGCTCTGATCCACGCGGCGACGATGGTGACGGCGGGCG
Organism: Vicinamibacteria bacterium; assembly: GCA_025938035.1. The sequence continues at coordinate 194 of JAICQE010000141.1, read as the reverse complement.
TGTACATGATCGGACGCAACGCCGCCCTGTTCAGCCACGCGCCCGAGACGATGATCATCGTCGCCGTCATCGGCGCGGCAACGGCACTGATGGCCGGGACGATCGGGCTCGTGCAGAACGACATCAAGCGGGTGCTGGCCTATTCGACCGTGTCGCAGCTCGGCCTGATGTTTCTGGCGATGGGCGTCGGCGCG
>JAICQE010000229.1 GCA_025938035.1 Vicinamibacteria bacterium | reverse complement strand
GCCGGAGTCAGCGCGTGTACGCGTCAGCCGGACGAGGCCATCGTTCCCTACGTGCGGCAGCCCGAGGAACTCGTTCCGGGAAAGCCGCTCTTTTATGCGACGGCGATGCCGTTTGCCGGAGCCGGCATCGGTCTCCTCGTCGAGAACCACGAGGGACGGCCGACGAAGATCGAGGGGAATCCCGATCACCCGACCAGCCGGGGGGCCACCGATCTCTTCGCGCAGGCGTCAATTCTCGACCTGTACGACCCGGATCGCTCGCAGACGATCACGCACCTCGGTGAAATCCGCACGTTCGAGGCATTCGGCGGCGCGCTCAAGGAAGTGTTGACCGGTCAACAGTCGTCGCGCGGCTCCGGGCTGCGAATCCTCAGCGAGACGGTGACCTCGCCGACGCTGAACGCGCAGATCGACGAGCTGCTGGGACGCTTCCCGCAGGCGAAATGGGTGCAGTGGGAGCCGTTCTCGCGGCACAACGCGCGGGAGGGCAGCCGGCTCGCGTTTGGCGAGTATGTCGACGCCCAGTACGCGATCGACAAGGCGGACGTCGTCCTCTCGCTCGATTCTGACTTTCTGTGTGCCGGCGGCAACGGGCTCTCGCACGCGCGCGCGTTTGCATCACGGCGGAGGCTCGAGGGTGACAAGGCGGCTTTCATCCGCCTCTACGCGGTCGAGTCGTCGCCGTCGAACACAGGCACGAAAGCGGATCACCGCCTGCCGCTGCGCGCGTCGGAAATCGAGGCATTTGCCCGGGCTGTTGCGGCGCAGGTTGGCGTAACCGCGGCCGGTGAAACGGCGGCTCCTGCGGCGGCGCAGAACTGGATGGCTGCGCTGGTGAAGGACCTGCAGGCCGCGCGCGGCCGCAGCCTCGTGATTGCCGGCGATTCGCAGCCGCCCGTGGTGCACGCGCTGGCGCATGCCATGAACGAGGCGCTCGGAAATGTAGGCGCCACGGTCAGTTACACCCAGACAGCGGAAGCGCGCCCCATCAACCAGGTCGAGGCGCTGCGGGAACTTGTCGGCGAGATGAACGCCGGCACGGTCAGCTTCCTGCTGATTCTGGGTGGTAATCCTGTCTACACCGCGCCGGCGGACCTCAAGTTCACGGAGGCGCTGGGGAAGGTGGGACTGCGGGCGCACGTCGGGCTGCACCAGGACGAGACGGCCGCGCAGTGCCACTGGCACGTGCCGCAGGCGCATTACCTCGAGAGCTGGAGCGACGTTCGCGCGGCCGACGGAACGGTCTCGATCATTCAGCCGCTGATCGCCCCGCTCTACGGCGGCCGCTCGTTCCACGAAGTCGTCGCGGCCCTCAGCGAAAGCGGCCCGCGCCCCGCGTACGACCTCCTTCGGGCATTCTGGAACGGGGAAGGCGTGGCGCCGCGTCAGCCCGTGACTGCACCCGCCGGCCGGGGGGTAGCTGCACCGGCGCCGGCGCCGGCGCCGGCGGCTGCGCGAGGTGCTCAGCCCGCAGCGGCGGCTCCACCGGCGGCGTCCACGTTCGATCGGGACTGGCGGCGCTGGCTGCACGACGGCGTCATGCCGAACACCGCCTTCGCCCCGAGGCCGGTGACCGTTCAAGCCAATGCGATTGCCGGAGCGCCGGCGTCTCCGCGCGGCCAGGGCCTTGACGTCGTCTTCCTGCCCGATCCGAGTGTTTACGACGGACGCTTCGCGAACAACGCGTGGCTGCAGGAGCTCCCCAAGTCGCTGACGAAGCTGACATGGGACAACGCCGCACTCGTGGGACCGGCGACGGCAGCTCGCCTCAACCTTGTCAGCGGCGATGTCGTCGAGCTGAAGCAGGGCAACAACTCCATCCGGATCCCGGTCTGGATTAACCCTGGCCACGCTGCTGACACGGTGACGGTGCATCTGGGGTACGGCCGCACGCGCGCCGGCCGCGTCGGCAACGGCACGGGCGTGAACGTGAACCCGCTTCGCTCGACTGCGGCGCCGCACATCCTCACGGGCGTCGAGCTGACGAAGACAGGCGACAGCTACGAGCTCGCCTGCACACAGGACCACTGGTCGCTCGAGGGGCGCAACATCGTCCGCGTCGGCACGCGAGAGCAGTTCGAGCAGGATCGCGACTTCGTCAAGAAGATGGAGCACCTGCCGCTCAGCAAGGTCACCATGCTGACCCAGGAGTTCAAGTACGACGGGTACGCGTGGGGCATGGCGATCGACCAGAACGTCTGCACGGGCTGCAACTCCTGCGTGGGTGCCTGCCAGGCCGAGAACAACGTTCCCGTCGTCGGCAAGTCACAGGTGCTGAACGGCCGCGAAATGCACTGGCTGCGTGTGGACCGCTATTACACAGGCGAGATCGACAACCCGGATACCTACCATCAGCCGATGCCGTGTCAGCAGTGCGAGAGCGCGCCCTGCGAGGTGGTGTGTCCGGTGTCGGCCACGGTGCACAGCGACGAAGGCCTGAACGACATGGTCTACAACCGGTGTGTCGGCACGCGGTATTGCTCGAACAACTGTCCGTACAAAGTGCGGCGCTTCAACTTCCTGCTCTACTCCGACTGGAACACCCAGAGCCTGTGGCCGCTGCGCAACCCTGACGTCACCGTCCGCAGCCGCGGCGTGATGGAGAAGTGCACCTACTGCGTGCAGCGCATCAACCACGCGCGCGTGGCGGCCAAACTCGAGGATCGGCGGATCCAGGACGGTGAAGTGCTGACGGCCTGCCAGTCAGCGTGTCCGACCAACGCCATCGTTTTCGGCGATATCAACGATCCGAACAGCCGCGTGTCGCAGCTGAAGAAGAGCCCGCTCAACTACCCGCTGCTGGCCGAACTGAACACCAGGCCCCGAACGACATACCTCGCGGTCGTGCGGAATCCGAACACCGAGCTCGAACCGACCCCGGCGGCCGCCGGAGACGGCGAAGGGCATTAGATCATGGCCAACGAGCATCCGCAGCACCGGATCGGCGCCAAGCAGGACGCGCGCGCCGAGCAGGTCAACGCGCTGCTGGCACGCACGCCGCCGGTCATCGCGCCCGGTCACACCTTCGACTCGGTCACGGAAACGATCAGCCACACCGTACTGAGCAAGAAGACGCCGCTCGGCTGGTTCCTCGGATTCGGCATCGCCTTCGCGCTGTTGATGGTCCTGAACATGACCATCGGCAAGCTGCTGCTCACGGGCATCGGCATCTGGGGAAACAACGTTCCCGTCGGCTGGGCGTTCGACATCATCAACTTCGTCTGGTGGATCGGCATCGGCCACGCCGGCACGCTGATCTCGGCGATTCTGCTGCTCTTCCGGCAGCAGTGGCGCACGTCGATCAACAGGTTCGCCGAGGCGATGACGCTCTTTGCCGTGGCGTGCGCGGCGATGTTCCCGCTGCTGCACACGGGACGGCCGTGGCTGGCGGCGTACTGGCTGTTCCCGTACCCGAACACGATGGGCTTGTGGCCGCAGTTCCGCAGTCCGCTGATCTGGGACGTCTTCGCGGTGTCCACCTACGGAACCGTTTCCGCCCTCTTCTGGTTCACCGGCCTGGTGCCCGACATGGCCACGCTGCGCGACCGCGCGAAGTCGCGTGCGGCGCAGGTGATTTACGGGATGCTGTCGCTCGGCTGGCGCGGTTCAGCGAGGCATTGGCAGCGCTACGAGATGGCGTATCTGCTCCTCGCCGGCATCTCGACGCCGCTCGTCCTTTCCGTGCACTCGGTCGTGAGCTTCGACTTCGCGGTGTCGGTCCTGCCGGGATGGCACGCGACGATCTTCCCGCCGTACTTCGTCGCCGGCGCGATCTACTCCGGGTTCGCCATGGTCATGACGCTGGCGATT
>JAICQE010000094.1 GCA_025938035.1 Vicinamibacteria bacterium | reverse complement strand
TCGACGTCGGCTACCAGCTCAATCCGATCGAAGGACTGCTGATCGACGGCGAACCGCAGAAGCGCCGCATCCGCATCCACTTCAGCGTCGGACAGGCGTTCTGATGCGGCGGGTGCCCTGATGTCGTTCACGAGACGTTCCCTTCAAGTCATCGCGTTTGTGGCGACGCTGATCGTCGGCGCGACGTCGATGGCGGTGATCGTCACCCAGACCACGTGGTTCAAGGAGTGGCTGCGCGGCTTCATCGTGCGGCAGGCAGCGGACTACGTGAACGGGCAGCTGTCGATCGGGAAGCTCGATGGGAACCTGTTTTTCGGCGTGGCGCTCGCGGATGTCGACGTCACCGTCGACGGCGAGACGGTCGTCGGCGTGGACGATATCAGCCTGGATTACAACGCGTTCACGTTCATCCGCGGCGACGTCGTGCTCGACCAGATCCGCCTGACGCGGCCGGTGCTGCATCTGGAGCGCGACGCGCAGGGCTGGAATCTCGCGCATCTGATCAAGGCGCGCACGCCGGATCCGGACCAGCCCAAGAACCGCCGGACGCTGGAGATTGGCCAGATCGCCATCAGCGACGGCACGTTGTTCGTCGAGAAGGGCGCGGTCGGAACCGGCGGCGTCGACGTGCCCGCGCGGATCGAGAAGCTGGATGCCACGGTCGGTGTCAAAAGCAACGAAGACGAACTCACCGTTGACATCGAGCGTGTCTCGCTGCGCGCCGCCGAACCGAACATCGGCATCAACGGGATGTCCGGCGTCATCCGTCGCACGCCGAATGCGATCGCGTTCGACAACGTCGCCATCCGGACCGAAGAGAGCACGCTCCGTGTGAACGGCAGCGTGCGCAACATCGAAGGCGGGTCGCCGGTCATCGACGTCAGGGCCTCGTCGGACAAGCTGGCGCTCAACGAGCTGGCCAGGCTTATCCCGCAGCTGCGCGGGTATGACATGCAGCCCGCGTTCGAGGTGGCGGCGCGGGGACCAGTCGACCGGCTGGCGGTGGACCTGTCGCTGCGCGACCGGCAGCTCGGCGACGTCAAGGCCGACCTGACGCTGGATGCGGCGGCACCCGTCCGGCGCGCGAGCGGCACGGCGCACGTCGAGCGTCTGAACGTCCGCGCACTGACGCGCGACGGCAACCGGCGGCTGGGAAGTACCATCACCGGGGATACCCGTTTCGATCTGGTTCTGCCGGAGGAGGGGCGGCCGATCCGCGGGTCATGGGCGGTCGATGTCGACCATGTGCGCATCGCCGGCTATGAAGCGCGCCGCGTCGTCGGCAACGGTCGAATCGACGGGACGACCGTGCGGCTGAATGTACGCGGTAACGCGTATGGCGGGTACGCAACGGCGACGGGAACGGTACGGGCTGCGACTCCTCTGGCGCTTGATCTCCGCGGACGCGCCACCGGCGTGAACCTGCGCAATCTCCCTGCGGTGGCGAACGTGCCGCCGGCAACGAGCGATCTGCAGCTCGCCTACACGCTCAAGGGACGCGGCAGTGCCTTCAGCGGTGAGGTCACGCTCGATCGCTCGACGCTGGCGGGCGCCACGATCGAGCAGGGAGCCGCCGGCACCTTCTCGTTCGGATCCGGTGCGCCGACCTACACGGCGAAAGGCCAGGTGTCGGGTCTCGACGTGCAGCGCGTCGGACAGGAGTTCGGCATCCAGGCAATCGCCGTGGACCGCTATCGCAGCGTCGTCAACGGCCCCTTCGATGTCACCGGCTCCGGCGGCGGCCGCTATCCGCTCACGCTCGACGTGACCGGAACGCTGGTCGATTCGCAGCTGTTCGCCGCCACCTTTCCGCGGATGGACGTGACAGCGAATCTGGCCGGTGGAAACATGCGTGTGCGTACCGCCGGATCGTTCACGGGCCTGAACCCCGCCCGTGTGGCAGGGGACACCCGCGCCGACGGGATGCTGAACGGCTCGATCGACGCCGAGACGGCGCTTCGTGGCTACGCCGCGGGCGTGACGGTGGATTCGCTGGAGACCAGCGGACATGTCGAGCTGACCCGCTCGACGCTCGGCAAGCTGACGATTGACTCCGCCGTCGTGGATGGCAGCTACGCCGGCCGCGAAGGACAGCTGAAACAGCTGCAGATCGCCGGGCCGGATCTGAACGTCACCGGCCAGGGAACGATCGCCCTCAACGAATCGGGCGCCTCGAATCTGACCATTCACGCCGACACGCCGTCACTCGACCGTGTGGGCGAGATCGTCGGCCAGGACATGAAGGGCTCCGCGGTGGTCGACGCCACCATCACCGGCAACGCGCGGGCGCTCAAAGCGAGCGGTTCGCTGACCGGCAGCAATATCGGACGCGGCGACAACGAGGCGCTGAGCCTGAAGAGCACCTTCACGGCGACCATTCCCGATCTTCAGATCGAGCAGGCGCAGCTGCAGGCCAGCAGCACGGCGACGTTCCTCGAAATCGGCGGGCAGAAGATCAACGAGGTGACAGCGGACACGACCTATTCGAAGTCGCGCCTCGACTTCAAAGGAGTGGCGAAGGAAGGCCGGCGCGAACTGACCGCCGGCGGCTCGCTGCTGCTGCACCCGGACCACCAGGAGATCCATGTCGACAGCCTGGCGCTGCGATCCGAGCAGATCGAGTGGCGCACGCCGGAGGGCGCGTCGGCGGACGTGCGCTACGGCAGCAATCGCATCGAAGTGAAGAACCTGCAGCTGGTGAATGCCGATCAGCGGATTACCGCCGACGGTGTGATTGCCGGAATCGATTCGACCCTGCAGGTGCGCGCCGAAAACGTCGACGTCGCCCAGTTGGACACGCTGTTGCTCGGCGACGGGCGGCTGGCCGGGAGATTCACCGGCGACGCGGAGATCTCCGGTTCGACGAAAGCGCCCACCGTCGCGTCGAAATTCACCCTGTCGCAGGGGGCCTTCCGTAACTACATGTTCGAGGCGCTGACCGGTACGGTCGATTACACGCAGAGCGGTGTCGCGATGGACGTCCGGCTGCAGCAGACGCCAACGGCATGGATCACCGCGAAAGGCGTTGCGCCGGTGACACTGTTCCGCCCAACCCCGCCCGGCGTCGACGCGCACGACGAAACCAGGGCCGGCGGCGTTCTCGACGTTCAGATCGCGAGCAGCCCGATAGAACTGGGCATCATCCAGGGCTTTACGCCGTATGTGACGAATGTCACCGGCACGATGCAGGCGAACGTCAGGTTGACCGGAACGGGCTACGACCCGCACGCCGAGGGCACGGTCGAGATCAAGGGCGGCGCATTCCAGATTCCCGAACTCGGCACTGCCTATACCGGCCTCGACACGCGCATCGATCTCCAGCCGGACGTCGTTACCGTGCGCGAGTTCAAGATTCTCGACAGCCGGGGCTTCCCGCTGACGATTGGCGGGACGCTGGGCGTGCACGAGCGGGAACTCGGGGCGGTCGACATCAACGTGCAGTCGCAGTCCTTCGAGATCATCGACAACCGCATCGCCGACCTGAAGCTCAACTCGAATTTGAAGCTGACCGGCGAGCTGCGCAAGCCGCGGCTCGAGGGATCCGTCGACGTCGAGAACGGGACCATCTTCCTGGCCGAACTTCTCGATCGGGTGACCGCGAATCCGTACGCGATCGAGGCCGAGGCAGCATTGCCCGGTGCGGACGAAGCGGCGCGTGCGACGCCGCCGGCCGAAGGAACGCCCGCGCCGAAACAACCGTCGTTGTTCGATGCCCTCGATCTGGACGTCGCCGTGGCCATTCCAGACAACCTGGTAATGCGTGGCACTAATCTGCGTCCGGCGAACGCGCCGATCGACATCGGCGACATGAACGCAACCGTCGGCGGCATGATTCGCGCGCGGAAGCTACCCGGCGCCGAGCTGCAGATCGTCGGCGATGTGAACACGGTCCGCGGCAATTACTCGTTTCAGGGGCGCCGTTTCGAGATCCTGCGCGATGGTCACATCCGGTTCGACGGCGGCGACGAGCTGAACCCGGCGCTCAATATCCGCGCCCGCCGCATCATCTCCGGCGTCGAAACCTTCGTGCAGGTGCAGGGGACGATGAAGCAGCCGGAGCTGTCGTTCAGCAGCAACCCGCCGCTCGATCAGGCGGACATCCTGTCGCTCATCGTGTTCAACCAGCCGATCAACGAGCTCGGCGAGGGGCAGCAGGTGTCGTTGACCGAGCGCGCAACGGCGCTGGCGGGCGGCTACCTCGCGACGGGGTTGTCACGGTCGATCAGCAACGCGCTCGAGCTCGACGAATTCGAGATCGAGGCCGGGGAACGCGGCTTCGGCCCGACGCTCAGCGTGGGCGAGCAGGTCGGCGAGCACTTGTTCTTCCGCGTCAGGCAAGGCTTCGGCGATGCGCAGGCAACGGAGCTGATTCTCGAGTATCAGCTCAAGGACCATCTCCGCGTGCAGGCCAACGTCGCCGAAACCTCGTCCACACAGCGCGTGACGTTCAGGCGCATCGAGCGGGCCGGACTCGACCTGCTGTTCTTCTTCTCGTTCTGAGTAGTGTCGTGGTCCTGCTTGATTGAAACGGGCTCTTCACGGATCCCTCGTCGCAGATAGAGCGCTCTCATCGTCACCAATCGCCGTACGATCCGCAGTCTGCCAATTCCGCGTTGACGCCGTCACTGGAAGCGTAGACTTCGGCCATTCGCAGCTGCCGTTCTCAGCGTGTCGCCGTGGAGTGACAAGTCGGGACATTTGAATGTTCGGCGTTACAGTCTCGATGAGGCTTAATGCTCATCTAGAGCGGGGTTGCCGGGGAGCCGTATGAACACCGTTGCCTCAAAGTTAAGCTTCATTTTGTTGGTCTCAGCGGTGGCCATGCAGGCGGCTGTGCTCCACAAGCAGTATGCGGGCCGGCCACAGGCCAGGTCACCGATCGGCGATGCACCCGCTGGCACGGTAGTCGACATTACTGCAATGCCGGTGATCGGTTCAGACGTCGCAAGAGCGGTCCTGATCGAGTTTACCGATTATCAGTGCCCTTTTTGCCGTCGTCACGCTATGGACGTCCTACCCGCCATTCGGTCGAAGTTCGTGGACGCTGGGAAGCTTCGGTACGTAGTCGCGAACAATCCCCGCCCGGCAATCCATCCCCGGGCACGAGCGCTGGCGAAGGCGGCGGTTTGCGCTACGGAACAGAATAGGTTTTGGCCGCTGCACGACATGCTGTACCAGGTGAAGGAAGGGACGGACGATGAGATCGCGGGGCTCGCAGCCGCAAGTCAAATGGACGAGCCGCGATTCAAGAAATGCCTTGCGGAGGACTCTGACTCGGATCGCCGAGTGGAGTCTGATATGGCGGACGCAAGCAGGCTCCAGCTTCGGGGAACTCCAAGTTTTGCAATCGGAATCGATTCCGGGCGTGGGCGGATAACAATCAAGAAGTTCGTTGTCGGTGCGGTCGGCGTGGACGTGTTCGATAAGGTGATTAGCGGCATGCTGTAATCGCAGACCGTGCGGATGCCGTTGGCCGCAGCACGCCCCTCCGCTCGCGGTCGAAGCGGGGTAGCGCCAGGACGGCACTGTAGAAACTACTTGGCGTAAGGAGTAACTATGGCACGTCACGTGTGTGCCAGATGGTCTTGGCTGGCGTTTCTGGGATTGGTTGCTGTTACTTCAGCGCAGCCGGCAAAACCGACCTTCGAGGTCGCTTCAGTCAAGAGGCAGATCGACCCGGCACCGGTCCAGCCGCCCACAGAACGGCCACACGTGTTTTACCGGCGGAATGCGACAGCAGCACAGTTAATACGGTTCGCTTTCGATCTCCATGCGACTCAGCTTATTGGTGGTCCCAGCTGGATCCGGAAGGACGGTTTTGAGATAAACGGAAAAGCCGCCGGTCCAGTCTCCGAGCGAGACATGCGACTGATGGTGCAGTCGTTACTCGAGGAGAGGTTCAAGTTGGTGACGCACCAGGAGCAGCGCGACATGTTGTCAGCGCGACTGGTCGTGGCGAGCCGCGACGGAGCCCTTGGACCGAATCTGAAAAGATGCGATCCACAGGATCCACCCAAGGATCGGGATTTCGCCATGTCGGCAACCGTTAGAGTCGCATTTTTGAAATGTGCACCGATTTCAGAGCTCGCACCGGTTCTTGCGGCAGTTCTTGGCTTCCCCGTTATCGACGAGACGCATTTGAACGGATCGTGGACGGTCCAACTCGCTTACGAAACAAACGCCGTTTCTGTCCAGCAAGGCAGGTCAAGGCTCAGTGCGCCGCCGATTCGCGATGCGTTGAAGGAGCAGCTCGGCTTGCAAGTGGAATCGACGCGGGGGCCCGTATCCGTGATTGTCGTCGATTCAATCCAGCTGCCCAGCGAAAACTGACGCTGTGCAGTAAGAACTTCGAATTCTATACGACGGTACGGTAAGTAACGCTCCCCTAGGAGATTTGTGATGAGAACAGCGACGCAAGCGACGTTATCGACCGCCCTGTTGGTCGGCGGTATCGCGTCTTACTCGTCGGACGTACAGGCATATGAGCCTGGTAGCTGCGAGTGGAATTGCGGGTATTGCGAAGCGCAGTATCCAGAAGGCGCGCAGTGCAATGGGAGCAGTAGTTATCCTCCCTTTTGCGATGGGCCTGTCGAGTGGCAGTATATGTCGTGCGGCAGCCCTGGAAATCCCGAGGCCTATTGGGGTTACGGCGACGGACTTTGTTTCTGGACAGATGGTGAGGCATGTAGTTGAGCGGCTACATGGGCCTGCCAGCGTCCCGACCGCGAAGACACGAAGGGTTTACGCCGTCTCTTACGGACGACGGCAGGTAGAAGTGCCGGTGGTTAATCGCTTCGAACGCCCCGCACCGAACTAAGAGAGTTACGCGACCGGCGCCGTGAAGAGGACACTGCGCCGGTGCGAGCTCGACCTGCACGCAGGCGTCGTTGAATCGCGCGCGGCCGCCGAGATCGGTGAGCGTATCGGGCGCGAGGGCGTTGGCCGGATAGCCATTCTCCGTGTGGTTGTGCCACAGCCCTTTCGGGAGCATTACGGTGCCGGGGCGGGTCGAGGAACCGACCTGCAGATTGCAGCGGACCTCGCCCAGCTCGTTGAAGACGCGAACAGCCGCTCCGTCCGTCAGTCCGCGTGCGGCGGCGGTGATGCGCAGGCGACGGAACTGATTCTCGAATACCAGCTCGAGGAATACCTGCGCGTGCAGGCCAACGTCGCCGAAACCTCGTCCACACAGCGCGTGACGTTCAGCGCATTGAGCGGGCCGGGCCCGACCTGCTCTTCTTCTTCTCGTTCTGACGTGCTGCCCGGCCTCAGCCGGACCGCGCGACGAACACCGCCTGGAAATCGACCGGTTGACATGCGACATTTGTCGCCTCTATAATGCGACAACTGTCGCATATGCCGAAGCCGGCCACGGAACGCCTGACCCGCCGCGAGCGGGAAATCATGAACGCGGTCTTTGCCCTCGACAATCGGGCGTCCGCCGAAGACATCCGCGCGAAGTTGACGGCGCCGCCGAGCGATTCGTCGGTGCGCGTCATGCTCGCCAGGCTCGAGCGGAAGGGGTTCCTGCGCCATCAGCAGGACGGCCTCCGCTTTATCTATTCCGCCACGATGTCGCCGGCCGTCGCCAAGCGCACGGCGCTGCAGCAATACCTGCACACGTTCTTCGGCGGTTCGCTCAGACAGATGATGACCGCGCTCGTGCGCGAGGGATCGTGGGATGACGAGGACCTCGACGCGTTGAAAGCCGAGATCGAACGGGCACGCAAGGGAAGGAAGCAGCCATGAACGCCTGGTTTGCGGAAATCGCCATTGGAATCGGCGCATCGTTTGCTGCGACGCTGGTCGCAAAGGCGACGCTGACGCTGGCGGTAGCGCTCGCGTGGACCGGACTGGCACGCCGAAGCCGCGCGGCGGCTCGACACGTGCTGCTCGTGGCGGCTTTTGCGGTGCTCCTGGCGCTGCCGGCGGCTTCGTTCGTGATGCCGTCTCGGGGCGTAACGCTGCCGGCCCGGACCGCGGCATTGCCTGCGCCAGCGGTCGCTGTCGTCCCGGTCATGACGAGCCCGTCTCCGACGGTGATCGCCGCACAGGAATCAGTTGATTCGCTGCGTATTGAGTCGACAGGCATGACCGCGTCCGCAATTCTGTGGGCGATCTGGGGAGCCGGCGCGTTGCTCTGTCTGCTGCCAGTACTCGCCGGGACGTGGCACTTGCGCTCGCTGCGTCGGTCGAGCTCCGTGTATGTGCGCGGTGAGGCGTTGGTGCGCAGGCTGTCAGCCGAGGCGCGAATCCGACGGTCCGTGGCCGTGAGGGTGCACGAATCGATTCCTGGTCCGATGACATACGGCATCCTTCGGCCGGTGATCATGTTGCCGCTCGACGCGACAGCCTGGAGCGAAGAGGAGTTGTGCCGCGCGATGATTCACGAGCTCGAGCACGTGCGCCGCGCCGACTGGTTGAGTCAGTACATGGCGCGCATTGTTCGGGCGCTGTACTGGTTCCATCCGCTCGTCTGGATCGCCTGGAGGCGTTTGAGTCTCGAGGCAGAGCGGGCCTGCGACGATGCAGTCCTCCGTCGGAGTGAAGCCATCGCTTACGCCAATCAACTCGTCCTGCTGGCGGAGCGCCTTGCCAGCACTGCCTCGCCGCCGCTGCCGGCCATGGCAGCGTGCCGCGATCTGAGCACTCGCGTGCGCGCGGTTCTGGACGGGGCACAGGCGCGCGGTCGCGCGGGAGCACTACCCGTGGCCACGGCTATCGTCGCGGCTGCACTGTTCGTTGCCGCTGCGGCGCCGCTGCGTGCCGTGCGTCAGGTACAGGCGCCGTCAGACGGCGCGCAGCAGCCGCCGCTGGCCTTCGAGACCGCATCGGTCAAACCCAACAAGTCCGGGAACGAGGAGCGGTACTTTCGGATGGACCCTCGTGGCGGCAGTCTCGCGGTGGTGAACATGCAGCTGCGAGAAATGATTCGATTCGCCTATCAGATCCAGGGTTTCCAGCTCGAGGGAGGGCCCGACTGGATCGCTTCCGATCGCTTCGACATCCTCGCCAAGCCCGAGCGTGAGGTGCCGTCGACGGGGGCCTTCTTCGGCGGCCAGGATCCGCTCAGGATGATGCTGCGGACACTGCTGGCGGACCGCTTCAAGCTGGTGATGCACAAAGAGACGAAGGAGCTGCCGATCTTCGAGCTCGTGGTCGCCAGGCAGGATGGCAGGCTGGGTCCGCAGCTTCGCCCCGCCGCGGTGGACTGTGCGGCGCGGGCAGCCGCCGTCGCAAGGGGAGCGACGCCGCCGCCGTCGTCCGGCCCACCGGGGCCCGGCTCCTGCGGTATGACCATGAACCCTTCCCGCGTCATGGGCGGCGGGGCGACCATGGCGATGCTGGCCAACCTTCTCGAGGGGCCGGCGCAGCGCCTGGTGATCGATCGCACTGGACTGACCGGCAACTGGGACCTCGAGGTGAAATACACACCCGATCGATCGCAGCTGCCTCCGGGCGTCGAGCTGCCGCCGTCGATCGATCCCAACGGCCCGTCGCTGTTCACCGCGCTCGAAGAGCAGCTCGGCCTGAAACTTCGGCCCGCGCGCGGGCCGGTGGAAGTCCTCGTCATCGACTCAGTGCAGCAGCCGACGCCGAACTGAAGCTGAAGGTGGGCAAGGTCCGCCTGAAGGCGGACACTACGACGGTGCGAGCTCGACCTGGACCCGCGCGTCGTTGAAGCACGCGCCGCCGCCGAGATCGGTGAGCGTATCGGGCGCGAGGACGTTTGCCGTGTAGCCGTTGGCCGTGTGCTTGCGCCACAGCCCTTTCGGGAGCATCACGGTCCCCGTGCGGATCCACGGGCCGACCTGCAGGTTGCAGCGAACCTCGCCCAGCTCGTTGAACACGCGAATAGCCGCTCCATCGGTCAGTCCGCGTGCTGCGGCATCATCGGGATGCATCAGCAGACGCACTTCGGGCCGCGGCAGCTCCGAGAGCGTCGACGTGATCGTCCGCTCACTCGCCGGCGAGATCAGCGCGAGCGGAAACTCCGCCGCCGCCGGATCGCGCTGGTAGCCGTAAAGGCCGGCTGGCGCTTCGGCCTCGAGCGCCTCCGGGTACAAGTCGGCCTTGCCGTCGTGCGTCAACGGCCAGACGTCGCCGAACTGAATCGGCCGGCCGCCGAACGGTGGCGTGGCGGCGCCGATTTCCCGCAGGTCCTCGCCGATCGCCGGCGGCATGTGGGCGATGACGTCGAGCATCTCCTCCAGCTCGCCGGAGGGCTCACCGGGCTTGATCATGTCGAGCCGCTCGAGCAGTTCGCTGAAGACGTCCGCGTTCGGGCGCGATTCGGCGACGCGTTCGATCACCGGTTGCCCGAGGCGGAGGCTGATCGGCCCGTAGCCGCGAGCAAGATCGTAGCCCTCGAGGAACGTTGTGGCCGGCAGCACGACGTCGGCGTACCGCGCCGTATCCGTCATCACCTGGTCGAAGACCACGGTGAAGAGGTCCTCCCGCTCCAGCCCGCTCAGCACGCGCGCCTGGTCGGGCGACGTGACGGCCGCGTTCGAGTTGTAGACGAACAGCATCTTGACTGGCGGATCGTCGTATTCCGTCAGCGCCCGTCCCAGCTGGTTCATGTTGACGATGCGCGTGCGGGGTTCTTCGGCGGGTACCCAGTTGCGCGTGATTCCCCACGCCGATGTATTGCTCATGGCGTAGCCGCCGCCGCGGACGCCGAACTTTCCGCCCACGGCCGGGAGCGCGAGAATCGCGAGGGTGGCATTGCCGCCGTTCCGATTACGCTCCTGGCCCCAGCCACAGCGAATGACCGCCGGACTCGTGGTGGCATAGAGCTCAGCGGCCGCCTCGAGCTCGGTCGCGGTCACACCTGCTTCCTCGGCCGCGTGGTCGAACGTCCACTCGCGTGCCTTCGCGCGCAGCCGGTCCGCGCCGCGCGTGTACGCCGCCAGGAACTGTGCATCCGCTCTGCCGGTTTCGAACAGATGGCGATGGATCGCGAGTGCCACCGGCAGGTCGGTACCGGGACGGATGGCGAGATGGATATCGGCATGCCGCGCGAGCTGTGTCGTTCGCGGGTCGACCACGATCAGCTTCGCGCCGCACCGCTGCGCTTCGCGGATGTGCGGCACGAGGTGGATGCCGGACGCCGATGGATTGCAGCCCCAGACGACGATGAGGCGCGCGTCGCGGAAGTCGAGGTAGGTAACCGACGCCATCTTCCCGTACATGGCGGCGTTGGCCGCGCCGGTGGCGGCGGCGCAGACGGTCCGCGCCAGCCGCGAGGCGCCCAGCCGCCGGAAGAGCGTCGCGTCGCTGGTGTCCTGCGTCAGCAGCCCGTTCGACCCGCCGTAGGAGTACGGAAGGATCGATTCACCGCCCCAGCGGTCGCGTGCATCGTGGAGGCGCTCCGCGATGAGCGCCATCGCGTCGTCCCACGTCGTCCGCTGGAACGAGGCGAGTCCTTTCGGCCCTTTGCGGACGGCTGGATACAGCAGGCGATCGGGGCCATACACGCGTTCAGGAAACCTGCGAACCTTGGCGCAGATGTAGCCGTCGGTCACCGGATTGAGCGAGGACCCGTCGATCGACGTGATCTTTCCGTCCTGGATGCGCACGTCGAGGCTGCACGAATCCGGACAATCCAGCGGGCAGACGGTCGAGACGGCGTGCTCCGTGGCGAACGTGCTGGCCTTCATGGGGTAATTAATAGTGGCACATGTCTGAGCCGCACGTGGTTGTCATCGGAGGTGGCTTCGCCGGGCTGTCGGCGTGCCGAGTACTCCGAAAATCGAACTGCCGGGTCACGCTGCTCGACCGGCGGAACCATCATGTCTTCCAGCCGCTTCTCTATCAAGTGGCCACGGCGACGCTTTCACCCGGCGACATCGCCGCGCCCATCCGCTGGGTGCTTCGGCACGCCCGAAACATCCGCGTCCTCCTCGGCGAGGCCGCGCGTATCGACGTGGAGTCGCGCGCCGTGGAACTCTCCGACGGCGACCGCATCGGCTACGACTTCCTCATTGTTGCGACCGGCGCGAGCCATACCTACTTCGGGCATCCGGAATGGGAACCGCACGCGCCGGGTCTGAAGACGCTCGAAGACGCGCTCGAGATCCGTCGCCGCCTGTTGCTGGCATTCGAGCGGGCGGAACGTGAAACGGATCCGGCCCGGCAGCGTGAACTGCTGACGTTCGTGCTGGTTGGCGGCGGGCCCACCGGTGTCGAGCTCGCCGGGACGCTGGCGGAGATCGCGCGGCAGACGCTGCGCGATGAATTCCGATCGATCGATACCAGCGCGGCGCGGATCGTCCTCGTCGAGGCCGGGCCGACGATTCTGGCGACGTTCCCGGAAAAGCTGCGCGGCGCCGCGCGCGACGCGTTGCGGCGCCTTCGCGTGGAGGTGCGGGAGAACGCCGCCGTGACGAACGTCGACGCGCACGGTGTGTGGCTGGGGTCGGAACGGCTCGCTGCTGCCACGGTGCTCTGGGCTGCCGGCGTGGCGGCGTCGCCCCTTGTGCGGACGCTCGGCGCGCCGCTCGATCGCGCCGGGCGGGTGCTCGTGCGGCCGGACCTGTCGATTCCCGGTCATCCCGAGGTTTTCGTCGTCGGCGACGCCGCAGCTTTTGTCGAGCCGAGCGGCACGATCCTGCCGGGTGTGGCCCAGGTCGCCATGCAGCAGGCGGCGCACGCGGCACGCGACATTCTGCGCCGCCAGCGTGGGCAATCACCCCTGCCGTTCGTCTACCGCGACCTTGGCAACATGGCGATCATTGGACGCGGATCCGCGATCGCGGATATCGGGAGGCTGCACTTTGCCGGGCCAATTGCCTGGCTCGTGTGGCTCTTCCTGCACATCTTCAAGCTCATCGGATTCCGGAACCGTCTGGTGGTCATGCTGCAATGGGGGCTGGCGTATGCGACCTTCCAGCGCAGCGTCCGGCTCATCACGAACCGCTAATGGCACCCTTCAGCGGTGCCGTTACGGCATTGCGCGCCGACCGGCGGAAACAGAAGCGGGCCGCATTTTTGCTCATCCATCGGCCAGGATGGGGACGAGAGGCACGATTGCCACGCCAGAGAAATCGGCGCGGTCTGCGGGATTGCGTTATGTCAGGGATGACCGCCCGGGCATCCGTCGGAAAATGTCGTCGCTCGGCTTCCGCTACTACCGGCCGGATGGACGGCTGATCCGGCAGCGTGTGGAGTTGAAACGGTTCGCCAGCCTCGCAGTGCCGCCTGCGTGGACGGACGTCTGGATTTGTCCGGATCCTCGAGGACACCTGCAGGCAACCGGACGCGATGCGCGCGGCCGGAAACAGTATCGGTATCACCCCGCGTGGCGGGAGACGCGGGACGAGACGAAATTCGAACGGATGCCGGCGTTTGCGGCCGCCCTGCCGAAGATTCGCGCGCGCACGGCCGCCGATCTCGCCCGTGCAGGATTGCCGCGCGAGAAGGTGCTTGCCGCGGTCGTGCAACTGCTCGAGAAGAGCCTGATGCGCGTCGGCAACGAGGAATACGCCAAGGCAAACAAGTCGTTCGGACTGACGACGCTCCGCGACAGCCATGTGACGATCCGCGGGCCGGTGCTCAAGTTCAAGTTCCGAGGCAAGAGCGGCCTCCGCCACTCCGTCCGCGTGACCAATCGGCGGCTTGCGCGCATCGTCAAGGGCTGCCGCGATCTTCCGGGCCAGGAACTATTCCAGTACGTCGATAACGCGGGCCGCCGCTGCAACATCGGGTCCGGCGACGTGAACGACTACCTTCGGGAGATCTGCGGGGAGGATTTCACCGCGAAGGACTTTCGCACATGGGCCGGGACGGTGCTGCTGTGTGCCGCGTTTCGTCACATCGACGCGGTGGACACGCCCGCGTCGAAACGCGTCCTGCAGGCGGTTGACGCGGTCGCGGGGATACTTGGGAACACGCGTGCCGTGTGCCGGAAGTCGTACATCCACCCGGCAGTCATCGACGCGCTCGCCGAGGGAGCCATCGGAGACATCTCACGTCCGGCGCGCGTCCGTCGCGGCCTCACGCCCGACGAATGCTCACTGCTGGCCGTGCTGGATCGGCTGGCGAAACAGCCCAAGAAAAAAGCGGCTTAGCGCTTCGCGTAGCGCGTAGCGACGTAGTTGTCCACGAGCGCGCGGAAGCCTTCTGCGAGTTCGTCGTAGGTTCCGCGCAGCGTGGTGAAGTGCTCGCCATCGATATAGACCGGACAGTTCGGCGCTTCGCCGGTGCCGGGCAGGCTGATGCCGATGTTTGCCGCCTTCGATTCACCAGGTCCGTTGACCACGCAGCCCATCACCGCCAGCGTCAGCGTCTCGACGCCTTCGTAAGTGGTCTTCCACCGCGGCATCTGCTCGCGGATGTAGTCCTGTGTTCTCTCGGCCAGCTCCTGAAACGTCGTGCTCGTCGTGCGCCCGCAGCCCGGACACGCGGTCACGCTGGGCGCGAACGAGCGAATCCCCAGCGCCTGCAGCAGCTCGCACGCGGCATAGACCTCTTCGCGGCGATCACCGCCGGGCCGTGGCGTCAGCGAAACGCGGATCGTGTCGCCGATGCCCTCGTTCAGGAGAATGCCCATTGCCGACGCCGACCAGATCAGTCCTTTTGTTCCCATGCCGGCTTCGGTCAGCCCGAGGTGCAGCGGCTGGTCCGACTTGCGGGCAAGGTCGCGATAGATGGCGATCAGGTCGCGCGGACGCGAGACCTTGCACGAAATGATGATCTGGTCCTTCCGCAGTCCGGTCTCGAGAGCCAGCTCCGTGGACTCGACGGCAGATATCACCATGCACTCGTTCAGGATCTCTTCGGAAGTGCGGCCGAGATTCCTGGCGGTGTTCTCCTGCATCTTGGCGACGACAAGGTCCTGGTTGAGCGAGCCGCCGTTCACGCCGATGCGAACCGGCTTGCCGCGATCGATGGCCACCTTGCAAATCGTCGCGAACTGCTCGTCGCGGCGGCGGCCGGTGCCGACGTTTCCGGGATTGATCCGGTACTTGTCGAGCGCGGCGGCGCAGTCGGGGAAGCGCGTCAGCAGCAGGTGGCCGTTGTAATGGAAGTCGCCGATGAGCGGGGCGGTGCAGCCTGCGTCGAGCATCCGCTTCTTGATCTCCGGAACGGCGGCCGCCGCCTCGGGGAGATTGACGGTGACGCGCACCATTTCCGACCCGGCCTCGGCCAGCTCAATGCACTGGGTGGCCGTGGACCTCGCGTCCGCCGTATCCGTCATGGTCATCGACTGAACGACCACCGGCGCGCCGCCGCCGACCTGGACGTTGCCGACACGGACGCCGACGGTCTTGTGCAGGCGGGCTACTGAAGACACTGAACTAAGAATAGCAGCCGAACGGCCGTTCCCTGTTCCAGGTTCCTCCTTCCCGGTTCGTATTCGTTGTTCGGTGCTGGATTCCGGGTTCGCGGTTCCCCTTCGGAGAACCGAACAAAGAACGCGAAGCAGAAGTTTGAACCGAACGTGAACACGAACCGGGAAGCGGGAACATGGAAGGGTGAACTACGAGATCTCTTTCCACCCGTCTCTGAGCAGGATTCCGCGAATCTCCTCGGCGCGCGCCAGCGCGAGGTCCATCGTGTCGTAGTTCTCGGCGCGGTCCATGATGCCGTCGAAGTACCAGGTGACGGTCGTGGCGGCTGGTCCGGGAAATATCGTCGCGTGGGCGGTCGATCGGCCGCGCGTCATCCGCCACAGAACCGCCGGGTCGTTCCCGCTGACGTCCATCATCACCGACTCTCCAGAATGAGCAGGCCGACCGAGAGGAGGGCAAGGATCCACAACGCCGGACTGATCTCCCGGCGCCGGCCGGCCACGGCGAACAGCATCGCGTGCAGGATGAAGCCCCACAAAATGCCCTGGGTAATCGAGAGTGTCAGCGGGATGAGCACGATGGTCATGAAGGCGGGCAGCGAATCCTCGACGGTGCGGAAATCGAGACTTCCCACCGTTTGAAACATCGAGAGGCCCACGAGGACGAGCACTGCCGCGGTCGCGTATGGCGGCACGGCGGCCGCCAGCGGCGCGATGAACAGGCACGGAATGAAGCACAGCGCCGTCACCACCGACGCGCGCCCGGTGCGCGCGCCGACGCGAATGCCGGCGATGCTTTCCACGTACGCCGTCCCGGCGGACGTGCCCGCCAGTCCGGCGCCGAGCGTTGCCCACGCGTCAACGATCAGGCCGCGCCGCAAGTTGGGCGGCCGCCCGTCCGGATCGGCGAGCCCTGCCGCGCTGGCGACGCCGATGAACGTCGACAGGGAATCGAAGAGGTCCGTGAACAGGATCGCGACGATGGCGGGGAGCAGCGTCCACTGCAGGGCGTCGACGACGTCGAGTTTGAGGAAGACCGACGAAAAGTCAGGCTGGCTGGTCAGTTCGGCCGGCGGCGTCGCGAATCCGAGCAGCCATGCCAGCGCCGTCGTGCTGAAGATCGCCGCCAGGAACGCAAACGGGTTGTGACGGCGGAGGAGCACTACCGCGACGACAATGCCGAGCAGCAGGAACGCCGCGCGATGATCGAGCACGCCGAGGCGCACGAGCGTCGCCGGATCGGCGGCGATGAGGCCGGCGTTGCGGAACCCGATGAACGTGAGCAGCAGTCCGATGCCGCCGGCGGCTGCGACGCGCAAGCCGGGCGGGAGGGACATCGCGATGCGCTCCCGCAGCGGTGTCGCCGACACGAGCAGGAACAGCACGCCGGCCCAGAACACCATGCCGAGCGCCGTCTGCCACGGGACCTGTTGCTGCAGGACGATGGTGTAGGCGAAGAACGCGTTGATTCCCATCCCGGGCGCGACCGCGAACGGCAGCCGTGCGTACATCCCCATCAGCAGCGTCATCGAGAAGGCGATGAGCACCGTTGCCGTGAGGGCGCCTGAAAAGGAAATGCCGGTGCCGGGCGTGGACAGGATGCCGGGGTTGACCACGACGAT
>JAICQE010000225.1 GCA_025938035.1 Vicinamibacteria bacterium | reverse complement strand
TCAACACCAACTTCCTCATAATCGTTGTCCTCTAACTTCTTACTTACTTTTGCCTTTTGCCTTTTGCCTTTTGCCTTATTACTTCTTCCACGTATCCCACGTCCGCAGGATCTGTCCGGCGATCTTCGATCGATCGGCGCCCGGAATCGGCTCGAACTTCTGCACGCGGCCGGTAAAGCAGTCCGCGAGGTACAGGTTGCCCAGTTGATCGGTGGTCATCCCGTGCGAGCAGCCCAAGCGTCCGGCCTGCGGCCCTGGCGCGCCCCAGCTGTACAGAAAGTTTCCTTGCTGATCGAACTTGAGGATGCGGCTGGTTCGCGCCTCTCCCACCCAGACGAAGCCGTCCTGATCGATGAAGTGGTTCACGGCAAGCGTTTCCTGGCTGCTCGGCCAGTGCGGCGATCGAATCGGCCACATGTCGAGGAACGTGCCGTTCTCGTCGAACACCTGCATCCGTTCGTGATTGCGTCCGCGATCGATGACGAAGACCTTGCGGTCGGCGCTGATGGCGATGCTGTGGACGGTGTTGAACTCGTTGGGACCAGGCGTGTTCGGGTCCTTCGGCGGCCCACCCCAATCCATGATGAACTGATCGTCGGGTCCGTACTTCGCGACACGTGTCCCGCCGTAGCCATCGCTGATGAAATACGTGCCGTCCGGCAGCCACGCGATGTCGGTTGGACGGTCAAATGTGTTCGGGCCACGACCGCGCACCCCCAGCTGCCCCTTGCTGTGCACCAGCGTCCCGTCGTAGGTGAAGCGGTAAATCATGTGCAGCTGGTCGTCGATGATCCAGACGTGCTTCTCCTTGTCGTACGGGCTGATCTTGATTTGATGCGGACCCCGCCCGCAGGGCTGCTGCGAAAACAGCTTGTCCAGGTGCGGCCACTCCTGGACGAGATTGCCTTCGGCGTCCAGCACGTAGATGGAGTGCTCGAAGCGGCGCTCCCAGCCACGCTTCGCTTCCGGCTCGCACGTGGCGCTCAGACCGTCGGAATTGCCGGTGGTGTTTCCGCGCGTCGGCGTCAGCGCCACGTAGGGCGTCCACGGCTTGGCGTCCTTCGGCAGTGGCAGCTCGCCGCGCATCGCAACCCAGATGCGATCGGGGCTTTCCGCGTAGACACCTCCGAACGACCCCCACGTCCAGCCGTCGTGTGAATGGCGCGTGTCGGGCAGCGGCTTCGGCCATCCGTCGACAACACGGTAGTGACCGGTCGGCCAGTCCTGGTGACTCCAGCGCTCGGTCGCTCCCGCAGCAGTGGGCGACGCCTCGGTCGTCTCGGGGTCAGCGCGTGTGCATGCGGGTACGGCAACGGTCAGAAACGCCCCGGCTATCAGCGGGATTGCTACGTGGAATCGCGCACGCATCGATGGTGGCCCTCCCTGGCGCATTTCGAATGCGTGGGAACCCTATCGCTGTGCTATCGGGAGGTCAACTGCTTCGTACTGCCGGAAGGTGAGGTTGAATCGCCCGTTGAGTCCGAGTGACGAGGGCGCGGTGCCTGCGAGGATGTGCGCCACGCCGTGATACCGCAGGCGCGCGGCGCCGCCGAACACGAACACGTCACCGGATTCCAGGAGGATCGATTCAACCGGGTCGCGCCGGCGCACGCCGCCGAACAGAAACCGTGCCGAATGCCCGAGGGACACCGACACGACGGGCAGGCCCTGCGCGAGCGATGCCGCGCCCTCGTCTTTGTCCTGATGCAGCCCCATCCGACCATCGGCTCCGTAGAAGTTGATCAGGCAGATGTCCGGTCGAAACGTGAAGCCGGCCTCATTCGCCGCCGTGACTGCCAGGTCGATCCAGGCGGCTGGAATCGCCGCAACCGGCTGACCGTCGTAATCCTCGCGCGTCGACTGGTAGCGGTAGGTCAGCGGATTCCAATGCCGGCCGAGGCACAACATGCGGACGTGCATCTTGCCGCCACCGCGGACGGTGGGCACGTAACCGCCAGCAGGGCCGTCCATCAGGGCGCGGCAGTCCGCGACGAGGCGCGCCTGTTCGTCGAGCGGCAACCAGCCTTTCAGCCA
Source organism: Vicinamibacteria bacterium (assembly GCA_025938035.1). The sequence goes on along the minus strand of JAICQE010000225.1, from coordinate 2,443 downwards.
GGTCGCACCTGGTGCGATCGCCATGGCGGCTGGGTCGCGAGGCAACAACGGCTGGAACGGAAGAACGCGACTCACGGCGCGGGCATGGGCAACTGCCCACCCAACGCAAAGGTATAGACCATCGGCGGCAAGCCGCCACTGCTGTTCACGCCCGCGAGGAAGGAGATCTGCTGCTGCCCGTCGACCTGATAGGTAATCGGCGGTCCCAGACCGCGCTGCCCCGTCTGCACCTCCCACAGCGACGCGCCACTTGCAGCGTCGAGCGCGCGCAGCCGGCCATCGCTCACGACTTGGAACACGAGATTACTGGCCGTGGCGAGAACTCCGCCGCCCGAACCGCCACCACCCTGAATCCGCCAGCGTTCGCCTCTGGTCGCCGGGTCGAATGCGATCAGAAACCCGCCACGCGTGTCGCGGCTCGGCCCGATGTACGGCGGCGTGACCGGCGGTTGCAGGCCCGGTGGGACTTGACCGCCGCGCGGTGTCCCGTTGTTCTGCACCGCGCGGCCGGAAACGAGATCGACCGGAATCGCGACGTACGTTCGGCTGCTGAATCCACTGACCGGGACGTACATGAGCCTCGTCGTCGGGCTGTACGCCTTCGCCGCCCAATTCGCGGCGCCGCCCGACGCCGGTGAAATCACCGCCGGCTGCGTCGTGGTGTAGAAGGACTCCTTGTTGATCAGCGGCCGGCCCGTCTTCGGATCGTGGCCGCGCGCCCAGTTGAGCGGCGCAAACGGCGTGGCGGAAATGAACTCGCCCGTCAACCGATCGAGTACGTAGAGGAACCCGCCTTTGCTCGCCTGCATCAGCACCTTGCGATCGCGTCCGTCGATCGTCACATCCGCCAGGATCAGTTGTTGAACGTTGTCGATGTCCCAGGAATCGCCTGGCGCAGCCTGATAGTGCCAGACCAGTTGTCCGGTGTCGGCGTTGACGGCGAGGATCGACGAGACGTACAGGTTGTCGTACCCTTCGGAGCCACGCAGGATCTCCGGCCACGGCGCGCCGTTGCCGGTCCCGACGTAGATGAGATTCGCGTCCGGGTCATACGAGAGGCCGTCCCACAGCGAACCGCCGCCACCGTACTTCCACCACTCGCCTGTCCACGTTTTCGCAGCCGCGGCCAGCGCGGGACTCTCGAAGGGCTTCGAGGGATCGCCCGGCACCGTATAAAACCGCCACAGCTCACGCCCGCTGCGGACGTCGAGGGCGACGAAGAAGCCGCGGTGCGGCGTGAACTCGCCGCCGGCGACGCCGACGATCGCCTTCCCGCGGGCTATTCGCGGCGCCATGGTGATCGAATAACCGGTGGAATCGTCCGCAAGGATTCGCGTTGACCAGCGGAGCGTGCCGGAGGCGGCATCGAGCCCGACGATCCGCCCGTCGATGACCGGAGCGATCACCGAATCACCGTGCAGGGCGATGCCGCGGTTCACCACGCCGCAGCAGATGCCGCGATTCTGCCCCGGAGTCGCGAACGCTCGATCGACCTGGGGGTCATAGCGCCACCGCTCCTTGCCGGTGCGCGCGTCCACGGCAAAGACGATGCTCCAGTTCGTGATGCCGTAGAGCGTTCCGTTCCAGACGAGAGGCGTGGCTTCCTGACTGCCGCCACCCGCGCCGATCGCGTAGGTCCACACCAGCCCGAGGCGGTTCACGTTCGCGGCGGTGATGCGATCGAGCGGGCTGTACCGGCGCTCCGCCAGATCGTTGCCGTACGTCGCCCACTGCCCGCTTCGCCACGCGTTTGCCAGCGCCGCGTCGTCCAGCCGCACCGACTGCGCGACGCCGATCCAGGTCGCCGAACACACGAAGAGAACGGCGAGCCAATGCCGCACAATGCCTGCCTTCCGCCTGAAGGCGGAAGCTACCGGATCCATTACTTCAACTTCGAATAGTCCGTCGCGCTCATCAAGAAGGTGTTCGGTGGGGTCAGCGGCACGAAATACTTCGTCCGCAGCGCCGTCCATTCCGGGTCGGCGTTGAACTTCGCCCACACGTCCTCGCGGTGCGCGCGGTCGCGGTAGGCGAGCATCCAGACCAGCGTGTCGGGGTTGCCCAGATGCTGCCAGGCGCCGACGACCTCCGCGCCGTGCTTCACGAACAGCTCGACTTCCTTCTCACGGAACCGCTGGTGGAGTTCGTTGATGCCACCCTTGAACTGACCGACGCCATCGCGGCTCGGATCCGCCGTGTACATCCGCAGCTCGAAGCAGCGCGACTTGGCGTCGACGTTCCGCGCCAGATTCTCCGGGAGCTGGGCTTTCGGTCCGCATGGCGCCGGCGGCCCGGCTGGCGCTCCCTGGCCGCGGCCGGCGGGTTGCTGTTGCGCGGCAAGAAACTCGAATCCGAAACCGCCGATTGCGACGCCAAGGATCAAGGTCCCCAGCAAGGCGCCGGGGCGAACGAGCACTGATGGCCGTGTCATCGTAGCCTCCCC
>JAICQE010000169.1 GCA_025938035.1 Vicinamibacteria bacterium | reverse complement strand
CGCTTTCTGTCGTTCCGGACCACCAATGTCGTGCGCTGGGAGTTCAAGCCGGGATCGACGCTGTTCGTTGTCTGGCAGCAGGGTAGGGAACGATCACTCGCGGACGGCACGTTCAGCTTCGGCCGCGACTACGCCGACGTGTTCTCGACGCCTTCGACGAACACGCTCCTGGTCAAGCTCGCATACTGGATCAATCCGTAACCACCAACACCAACCACCAACTACCAACTAGCCATATACTCCGGAGAATGCGGTTCGATCCGGAGTACGTCTCGCAAGTCCTCAACGAGAACTTCGAGGACGCGAAGACGCTCTTCCTCGGACCGCTGATGGCGATTCACTACGCGCATGCGGTCATGCTCGCCGATCGGGGCATCATCAGCGCCGGCGACGCGCACGCCCTCCGCGAAGCGCTCGATCGCGTGTCGCTTGCCGACGTCCGGCGCACGCCGTACGACGGCAGCTGCGAGGATCTTTTCTTCTACGTCGATCGGCTGCTGACCGGCGCCTGCGGCCAGGAGATCGCCGGCAGGCTGCACACCGCGCGCAGCCGCAACGACGTCGACATGACGATGTACAGGATGCATCTGCGCGAGCACGTCCTGACCGTCTGCGCAGCAGTCGTGGAGCTCCGCTCGGCGCTCTGCGAGATGGCGGAACGCCACCGCGAGACGCTCATCGCCGCGCAGACCCACACGCAGCCCGCGCAGCCGACAACCATTGCCCACTACCTGCTTGCCGTCGTCGAGCAGCTCGAACGCGATTCCGGGCGGCTGCGCGCCGCCTATGCGACCACCAATCGCAGTCCGCTCGGCGCCTGCGCCATTACGGGCACCGGTTTCGCGATCGACCGTGAGCTGACGAGCTCGCTGCTGGGATTCGAGGCGCCGACTGGAAACACCTACGGCAGCATTGCAGCCGTCGACTACCTGCTCGAAAGCGTCGCGGCGGTGCACGTGCTCCTCGTGGGGCTGGGCCGGTTCGTGCAGGATCTGCTGCTCTGGTGCACGGCGGAATTCGGTTACCTGCGGCTGGCGGACGGCTTCGTGCAGACCAGCAGCATCATGCCGCAGAAGCGCAATCCGGTCGCGCTCGAGCACGCCCGCGCCATTGCCAGCAAGGCGGTCGGACAGGCGGCGGCGATTTCCGCCGTTGTCCACAACACGCCGTTCGGCGACATCGTGGATACCGAGGACGATCTGCAGCCGCTCGTTGCGGCAGCGTTCCGCGACGCCGTCCGCGCCGTGACGCTGGTTGCCGCCTCGCTTCGCGGCGCGGAGCTGGACGTCGCGCGCCTCGAGGCCCGCGCGGCGGAGGGCGGGACAACGCTGACGGAGCTGGCGGATCATCTTGCTCGCACGCACAACGTGCCGTTCATGACTGCGCATGCGATTACCGCCCGGCTGATGCAGGCGCGGCGCGAGCGGCCGGATGCGCCGCTCGGCGCGGTCCTGTCCGCCGTCTCCGGGGATCTGCTCGGAGTCCCGCTTCAGTACACGGACGCGCAGCTTGCGGCCGTCATGAGCCCGCGGCATTTCATCGAGGTCCGCAAGTCGCCTGGTGGTCCGGCGCCGGCGGAAACCGCCCGCGCCCTCCGGCAGTCGCGCGAGCGGCTGGCCTCCGATATTGCGTGGCTGGACACGGCGCGAGCGGCAATTGCGCGCGCCGCGAACGCGCTGAAGGCACGGAGCGCCGCACTATGAAGGCGACGTACCTGCGGGTTCTCACCGTCTGGGTCGCGGTTCTCGCGGCTCTTTACCTGCTGCAGGAATATTTCTCGTAGACGATGCATCCGATCGATTGGGCAATCATAGGGGTCTACCTCGTCTGGATGATTTGGGACGGGCTGCGCCTGACCAAGCGCAGCCACGAGCTGGAAGGCTATTTCCTCGGCTCGCGGAGCCTGCCATGGTGGGCGGTCGGCCTGTCAGTTATGGCGACGCAGCTCAGCGCCATCACGATGATCGGCACGACCGGGCAGGGATACGCGGACGGCATGCGTTTCCTGCAGTTCTACTACTCGCTGCCGATCGCGATGATCGTGTTGTCGGTGACGCTGGTGCCGTTCTTCCATCGCGCGCGGATCTATACGGCGTACGAGTATCTCGAGCAGCGGTTCGATGCGAAGACGCGCGCGCTGACGAGCTTCCTGTTTCTCCTCTCGCGCAGCATGTCGCTGGGCGTGGTGATTTCGGCGCCGGCTGTCGTGCTCGCCGTGGTGCTCGGCCTCAACGTCACCTCGACGGCGCTCTTCATCGCGCTGCCGACCGCGGTCTACACGATGTTCGGCGGGGTCCAGGCCGTCACGTGGACAGACGTCAAGCAGATGGTCCTGATCGTCGCCGGCCTCGTCGCCGCGGTCATTGTGTTGATCGTCAATCTTCCGGCGGACGTCGGTGTCGTGCAGGCGTTGAAGCTGGCCGGCTCCACCGGCCGGATGCAGACGTTCGACTTCACGTTCGATCTCGAAAACCGCTGGACGTTCTGGTCCGGGATGATTGCCGCGTTCTTCCTCTTCTGCTCCTACTTCGGGACGGATCAGAGCCAGGTGCAGAGATATCTGGCCACCCGTTCGATCGACGAGGCGCGGGACTCGCTGCTGATGAGCGCCTATTGGAAGATCCCGCTGCAGGCGCTCGTTCTGCTGGTCGGCGTGCTGATGTTCGTGTTCTACGTGTTCACGCCGTCGCCGCTGCTGTTCGACCCTGCCCGCGCGCGTGCGATGTCCGAGGGCCCGCGGGCGATGGAATACGCGGCGCTGGAACGCCGTCACGAGGAGATCACCGCCTCGCGCGCCGCGGCCGCGGCCGGTATGGCCCGTGCGGAGACCGCCGGCGACACGCAGCTGCTCGCCGCCGCCGGAACGGAATTCAAGCTGCGCGAAGCGGAAGCGCGTGCGGTGCGCGGGCAGGCGCTGGCGCTGGTCCGCGAGACCACCAACGTCCGGTCGTACAGCGATGTGAACTACGTGTTTCCCACGTTCATCACCACCTATATGCCGGTCGGCATTGTCGGCCTGCTGATTGCGGCGATTTTTGCGGCCGCCATGTCGACGATCTCAGCGGAGCTGGCCGCCCTGTCGACGGCGACGGTGATCGACTTCTACCGGCGATTCGTGCGGCCCGTTGCCGACGACAGCCACTATCTGCGGGTCTCGCGCCTGGCGACCGCGTTCTGGGGGTTGTTTGCAACGGCCGTGGCGATCTGGGCGGCGCAGCTGGGGTCTCTCATCGAGGTGGTGAATCAGTTCGGGTCGTACTTCTACGGCTCGATCCTCGGGGTGTTCATCCTTGCGATTGCGTTTCCACGCGCGACCCCGGCGGGCGCATTCATCGGCCTGATCGCCGGCATGACGAGCGTCGGCCTCGCCGAGCAGTACACCGACATCGAGTTCCTCTGGCACAACGTGACCGGCGCCGTCGCGGTGGTGATTGTTGGTCTGCTGGTGAGCCTGTTCACTGCGCCGCGAAAGGTCAGCTGACATGATCGGCCGCGCCATCGTCATCATCCTTCTGCTGCTAGTGGTCGCGTGGCTGATCGGGGGAATGCTGCGCGCCGGGAGGCGACGGAGGTGACGGGGGGAACGGTTTTACAGGAGCAACGGAGGAACGGAGACGAACGGAGTTTTAACCACGAAGGACACGAAGCGCACGAAAATCACGAAGTTGGGCCGACACACCGTTCGTCCTCCGGTGCTCCGTTCCTCCTGTGAATCCGTTCCCTCCGCAACCTCCGTTTCCTGGTGAACCATGATTCGCATCTTCGTAACAGGCGGAACGTTCGACAAGACCTATGACGAGATCCGGGGCGTCCTGTCCTTCGAGGACACGCACCTGCAGGAGATGCTGACTCTCGGCCGCTCTCGGGTTGATGTGACTGTGCGCACGCTGATGATGGTCGACAGCCTCGACATGACGGACGCGGACCGCGAGCTCATCGTCCGGAACTGCGTCCAGTCCGCCGAATCGCGCATCGTCATTACGCACGGCACGGACACGATGGTCGAAACGGCCCGTGCGATTGCCGCCGGTGTCGCAGGAAAAACAGTCGTCCTGACCGGCGCGATGATTCCGTATGCCTTCGGCAGCTCGGACGGGTTGTTCAACCTCGGGAGCGCGCTGTCGTTCGCGCAAGTGCTGCCGCCTGGCGTGTACGTCGCGATGAACGGGCAGCACTTCCCGTGGGACCAGGTGCGAAAGAACCGCACGACCGGCGCGTTCGAACGGATCTAATCGAATCCCTCGAAGAGGAACAGGTCGTGGTTGCCCGGTGGCTCGATGCCGCTCGCGCGCGCCGCCTGGGCCAGTTGCGCCAGATGGCGAACCTCGTGCAGGAAGACGTGCATCAGGAGCCGCCGTCGTGACAGCGAGATGGGTCCGATACCGATCGCGTTCCACCCGATCTGGCTGTCAGCAACGGCGTCCGTCACCTCCGACACGTAGCGGCGCAGGTCCGCCCGCACGAGTTCGGCGTATTCGAACAGACGCTGCCAGTCGCCGAGCGGAACGCCGCTTTCCTCGGGCGGCGTCGATCCTTGCAGCCGCGACAGGTGTCGGCGCTCGACGTAGAAGATGTGATCGAGCAGCTCGGCGGCGGTAGGGAAGCGGCCGCCCGGCTGCAGCACGATCGACATCCGTGTCGGGTCGGCGGCAATCCATTCGCGCCACTTCCGCCGTTCGTGGTCGGAGTAATCGAGCAGCGGCGCGAACGGAACGTTCACGAGCCGATCGCCTCGTCCACCGTGAGCACGCGCACGGTTCCAAGCTTCAGCCCCTGCACGCCGGTTTCGATGGCCTTGCGGTCGCCGGCGATGACGACGGCGAACTTGCCCGGCTGGATGTAGGTGGCAGCCGCCTTCTGGACAGCAGCGGCGGTCACCGCCTGGATGTTGGCGATGTAACGCGCGAAGTAATCGTCCGGAAGTTTGTAGATGATCATCTCCTCGACGTGCGAGGCGAGATCCTGGATCGTCTCGAACTCGCTCGGGACCCCGAGCGCGATGTAGTTCTTGGCCTTGGCCAGCTCCTCGGCGCTGACCGGCTTGCCGATGCCGTTCAGCTCGTTGAAGAACTCCCTCAGCGCGTCGGCGGTCTTGTCGGTCTGAATCCCTGCGCCGGCGAAGAAGGGTCCTGCCGACAGGCGCATGTCGAAACGCGAGCTGGCGCCATAGGTGTACTGGTTCTTCTCGCGGAGGTTCTGATTCAGCCGCGACGTGAACGACCCGCCGAGAATCGTGTTCAGCACCTGCAGGGCGAAATAGTCCGGGGTCGATCGCGGGACGCCGACCCAGCCGATGCGGACCTGCGACTGCTCGGAGCCTGGCATGTCGACGATGAAGACCTGGGCCTGTGTGAGCTGGGGTGCCAGCGCGACCGGTGTGCGCGGCGCGCCCGCCGCCTTCCACCCGCCGAACTGTTTTTCCAGAAGCGGCAGCACGGCGTCCGTCGTGATGTCTCCAGCGACGACCAGCGTTGCGCCGGCGGGGTGATACATCGTGGTATGGAACGAACGGAGGTCGGCGATGGTGAACGCCTTCAGCGTGGCCTGGGTGCCCATGGCCGACGTGCCGTAGCGATGCGTCCCGCCGTAGACGACGCGCCCGAAGGCGAGCGGCGCAACCTGCGCCGCATCGTCGCGTGCCTGCAGCAGCGTGGTCAGACGCTCCTGACGGAGGCGATCGAGCTCGGCCTGCGGAAATGTCGGGCGCAATGCCACGTCCGCCATGATCGGCAGCGCCGCCGCCAGGCGGGCGGCCGGCACGTTCAGACGCACCGCCGACGCGTCGAACGAACTGCTCGTACCCAGGTCAGCGCCCAGGAACTCGACCTCGTCTGCAATCTGCAGCGCCGAACGCGATCCAGCGCCTTCGTCGAGCATCGCTGCCGTCAGGCTGGCGACGCCGAACTTGCCGGCCGGATCGTCGCCGCTGCCGGCGTGGACCAGCAGGTTGACCTGGACGAGCGGCACCTTGTGCGCTTCCACAACCCAGACGGCGAGGCCGTTGGAGAGGGTTCGTTTCTGGATCGGCGGCAGCGTCAGCTGCGGCGCCGGTGCGAGAGCGGGTGGTTTGGACCGGTTCGGAGCCTGCTGTGCAAACCCCGCCGCGGTGGCCAGAACGACGAAGACGGAGATGAGCGCCTTCATTTCTTTTCCTCCGGCAGCACCACGAGCTCGATGCGGCGATCGCGCGGCAGCCACCTGACGACCGCGGCCTGCACGTCGGCCGGCGTGAGCGAGGTATAGCGCGCCAGATCCTCGGCGAAGAAGTCAGGGCCGCCGCCTGCGAAGTAATAGGCGTTGAGCTGGTCCGCTTTGCCGCCGAAACCGCCGACGCGCTCCATCGCGCGGTAGAACGACGCCTCGACCTGATTGAGCGCCCGCTGGACCTCGCGCGCCTCCGGCGGAGCGCGGCGAAGCTTGTCGATCTCCTCGTCGATCGCTTTCTGCAGCTCCTCGGCCGTATGACCGCGACGCGCGGTCGCGACGATCAGGAACGAGCTGCCAAGCGCGCCGGAACTCTGGAACGCGGACACGTCCTGCGCGATCTGATCGTCGTAGACGAGTCGTTTATACAGCCGTGAGTTCTTGCCATCGCTGAGTACGGATGACACCAGGTCCAGCGTGGCATCGCCCGGGGCAAAGAGGCGCGGCGTCAGCCATCCGAGGTAGAGACGCGGCAGGGACACCTGATCGGTAAGCGTCTGGCGTTTGACCCCCGTCAATACCGCGGCCGGCGGTGCAACCGGTTCGACGGCCGGACCACGCGGTATCTCGCTGAACCATTTCTGAACCAGCCCCTGCGTCCGATCGAGATCGATATCACCGGCAATGACGAGGCTGGTGTTGTTCGGTGCGTAGTACTTCTTGAAGAACTCCTGCACGTCGGCCTGCGTTGCCGCGGTGAGATCTTCCATGTGGCCGATGACCGGCCAGCTGTACGGGTGGTTGGCGGGCCAGAGCATTTTGTCGAGCTCGAGCGACGCCATCCCGTAGGGCCGGTTCTCATAGCTCTGGCGGCGCTCGTTCTTGACGACGTCGCGCTGGCTGTTCACCTGTTCCGGCGGCATCGCGTCGAGGAGATAGGCCATGCGGTCGGACTCGAGGAACAGCGCGAGCTCGAGCGCGTTGCTGGGAAGGTCGATGACGTAGTTCGTCCGATCGTTGTTGGTCGAGCCGTTGTTGTTGGCGCCGGCCGCTTCGAGCAGGATGTCGAACTGTCCTTCGGGAACGTTTTTCGATCCTTCGAACATCAGATGTTCGAACAGGTGCGCGAAGCCCGTTCGTCCCGGCTTCTCGTTGGCGGAGCCAACGTGGTACCAAACGTTCACGGCCACGACAGGGACCGTCTTGTCCTGATGCAGGATGACGTTGAGCCCGTTGGGCAGCTGGAACTGCCGGAAGGGAACCTGTATCGACGGCGGCGCCGCCGGAGCGGGCGACTGGGCGTCGAGCGGCACGGCCAGCAGCATCAGGGCGATCACAGCAAGGCGACGACTCATGCGAACTCCTTACGTGGGGCGCGCCTTGTCAGGCGCGCCGCGAAGGTTTCTATATTAGACGGGCTTCGCGCACAGGGGCACCTTGCTTGCTACAGATGGCGCGGGAGGGTGCAGATGGGCATCTTTGACAAGAACAGCTCGGCGGGACTGCGCGAGAAATACAACCACGCCATTCAGACGGCGAAATCGCTGCGCATGCAGGGGGGCGCCGAAGAGCGCGACGGCAAGCTGTACTTCAACGGGACCGTAAACTCAGTCGAGGAGAAAAATCAAATCTGGAACGCGTTGAAGACCGTGTCCGACTGGGAGAAGGACGTCGTCGCGGACATCAAGGTCAACGCGCCGGCGGCGCGGCCCGCTCCGACATCGGCTTCGGGCGGCGTGGCGCCCGCGACGGTCACCTATACGGTGCAGCCGGGTGACACCTTGAGCGGCATCGCCAAGAAGTTCCTCGGGAACGCGAACGAATACATGGACATCTTCAACGCCAATCGGGATCAGCTGACCGATCCGGACATGATCAAGCCCGGGCAGGTGCTGAAGATCCCGCAGCCCACGCATCGATAATCGCGTTGAACGTCGGGCTGGGGCGCATCGCCTGCGCCGTCAAAGCCGGATCGGGATGGTAGTAGCCGCCGATGTCCACGGGTCGGCCCTGGACGCCGTTGAGCTCGCCGACGATCCGGCTTTCGTTGTGTTCGAGGTCGCGAGCGATGGGTGCGAACGTCTCGCGAAGCCCGGCGTCGGCGGTCTGTTCCGCCAGCGCGCGTGCCCAATACATCGCCAGATAGAAATGGCTGCCGCGATTGTCGAGCTCGCCGACCTTCCGCTGCGGCGACTTGTCATTCTCGAGGATGCGGCCGTTGGCCTGGTCGAGCGCTTCGGCGAGCGCACGGGCGGTCCGATTTCCCGTCTTGTGGCCGAGGTCTTCAATCGACACGGCCAGCGCCAGGAATTCGCCCAGCGAGTCCCATCGCAGGTAGTTCTCCTGCTGGAACTGCTGAACGTGCTTCGGGGCGGAGCCGCCGGCGCCGGTCTCGTATAACCCGCCGCCGGCGAGAAGCGGGACGATCGAGAGCATTTTCGCGCTGGTGCCGAGCTCGAGGATTGGAAACAGGTCGGTGAGATAGTCGCGGAGCACGTTTCCGGTTGCCGCAATCGTGTCGTGTCCCGCGCGGACACGCGCCAGCGTCTGCCGCATCGCCTCGACCGGCGCCAGGATGCTGATGTCGAGTCCCGCCAGGTCGTGGTCCTGCAAGTACTCCTTCGTCTTCACAATCACGTTGCGGTCGTAGGCGCGCCCGGGATCGAGCCAGAAGATCGCCGCGTGCCCGGTAAGCCGCGCGCGGTTGACCGCCAGCTTGACCCAGTCCCGGATCGGCAGATCCTTCGTCTGGCACATGCGCCAGATGTCGCCAGCCTCGACGCGGTGTTCGAAGACGGTCCGGCCGGCGGCGCTGACGCGGGCGATCCCGTCGTGCGGGATTTCGAACGTCTTGTCGTGCGACCCGTACTCCTCGGCCTTCTGCGCCATCAGCCCGACGTTGGAGACCGTGCCCATCGTGCGCACGTCGAACGCGCCGTTCTGCTTGCAGTCGTCGATCACCGCCTGGTAGATCCCGGCGTACGAGCGGTCGGGGATCATCGCCTTGGTATCGTGCAGGCCGCCGTCCGGGCCCCACATCCTGCCCGACGCGCGGATTGCGGCCGGCATCGAGGCATCGATGATGACGTCGCTGGGCACGTGCAGGTTGGTGATGCCTCTGTTCGAGTCGACCATCGCGAGCGGCGGCCGTGACGCATACACGGCCTTGATGTCGGTTTCGATGCCGG
>JAICQE010000209.1 GCA_025938035.1 Vicinamibacteria bacterium | reverse complement strand
GCGGCGCGCGCCGCGCGCCGACCCATCGACCGGCCCTCCGTTGGTCTTCGTTCCTTCGTTGCTCCTGTGAAGCCGTTTCCTCCGTCTCCCTCCGCGCCCTCTCGGCACTCGACGGCGGGCAGGCGTGCGCGATAGACTGCCCGCCTTCGGGCACATCTTCAAAGGAGGACGCTGATGCTGAGTGAGTTCAAGCAGTTCGTCGTGCGCGGCAACGTGCTCGACATGGCGGTTGGCATCATCATCGGTGCGGCGTTCGGGACCATCGTCAGCTCGCTCGTCGCGGACGTGCTGATGCCGCCGATTGGTCTCGCGCTCGGCGGCATCGACTTCGCCAACATGTTCGTCACGCTGAAGGAAGGCGCAAAAGCCGCGGGCCCGTATGCGTCGCTCGCCGAGGCGAAGGCGGCCGGTGCCGTGACGGTGAACTACGGCGTCTTCGTCAACGCCATGGTGAGCTTCCTCATCGTCGCATTCTGTGTGTTCCTGCTCGTCAAGGCGGTGAACAGCATGAAGCGGGAAGCCCCGCCCGTGCCCGCGGCGCCGACGCCGACCGAAGCGCTGCTGGCCGAGATTCGCGATCTGTTGAAGCGCTCCGCGTCGTCGATGCCGGCGCGGTAGCGTCTAGCGGGGAGAGCAGGGCGTCGGATTCCAGCCCGCCGCGTTCGGAAGCTTCTTGAAGTCGGTCGTCGTGATGTAGGGTCGCGTGAAGTACACGGGATCCTCGACCTTGGTCGTGATCGTCAGCCACGCGTCTCCGTTGGCGAGCGTATTCACGTCAAAGTATTCGGTGACAACAGCCTTGTCGCTGTGCGGCGCGCCGTTTCTGCGAACGTAGCCGGTCCGCAGGTTGGTGGTGACGACTTTCAGGTTGCCGAGGCGCGCGCCGCCGCGCCCGCCGCCAGGCGCGTACTCCCATTGCGCCACCGACTGCCCCTGCCAGCTCGGAGCCGCAGCGGCCGTCGTGGACCCGAAGTGCAGCAGCCGCGTCTGCGTTCCGGCGTCGGTCTCGATCTGCAGGGTGTTCGGGTCGCGCCAGGTGATGTGCAGGCGGCCGGGCAGCCGCATGACGTTCGCCGCGGTGTACGCCCTGCACGCTTCACCCGCGGCTTCGTCCTTCGCCGGATCCCACCCCATGCCGACCTTGCGGCCGTCGCCGTTCAGCGGAATGGAATCGAACACGCCGCTCTTCGGCGTGACCATCCGGTAGCGCCAGTCTTCAGTAATGACAGAGACCCAGTAGCCGGTGAGATCGAGTGCGGCACCGTCGCGGGGTGTGGCCGCCGGGCCGCCGGCACGTCCTCCTCGCTGCGCGTCGAGCGTCGTGCTGGACAGGACGATGACAATGCAGAATGCAGCATGCAGAATGCAGGCAAAACGAGAACGCTGCGGCATGGTGGCTCTTCCGCCTGAATTCTGCATTCTGAATTCTGAACTACAGGGCGCTAGTCAACGACCTCGCCGCCGCGCGAGCCCCACGTGAAGCCGTCGCTCGGGCGAATCAGGCGGACCATCAGCACGCGGTATTCGCCGCTCACGCGCGACGGCCGCGCCGTGATGACGACCTGATCGCCGACCTTCAGCGATTCGCGAGTGACGCCGGTGTTGGCCAGCTGCGAGGTGCCCGCCCACTCGACCGCCCACCGCTGCATCGCGCCGCCGGTGTCGGGCGCTTCGACGTGCACGAACGAGTGCGGATTGCGGTACACGAACTGGACCAGCTTCCCTTCGAGCTTGATCTCCTGTTTCGTGTTGTAGGTGGCGCCGTAGGAATGGTGCGCCCAGGCGGCGCCGCTGACGACGATGAATCCCACCAGAAGAAGAATTACCTTGCGCATCATTTTTTCTCCCGAAGGCTGCGATAGACGGCCTCGACGAACATATCGGTCGTCCAGGCGCCCGTCGTTGACCCATAGCGCCGATCGAAATCCATGGTCGGCCGTGCGGCCTTGACCTGGTCGAGCGTCATGCCCCTCTTAATCATGTCCTGAACGCGGTCGCGGATGATGTGAATCATGTTGCGGTACGACGCCACGTCCGCCGTATCCGACAGCCGGCCGCGGCCCGGAATCACCCAGGTGCCCCCCTGCGCGCGGTACTCGGCCACCGCGAGGTCGAGAATCCGGTTCAGTCCGTTGAGCACGCCCTGGATGCTGCCGCCTTTGTCGACCTCGATCACCGGGTAGCTGACGGTTGAAAACAGGTTGCCCGCGCTGATCACTTCCGAGTGCCGGAAAAACACGATGCTGTCGCCGTCGGTGGTGGCGGCGGGCGCGTGGTACACGATGACCGCCTCGCCGTTGACGTATTCGGGCAGCTTGTGGAACTCGTCGAAGTAGGTGTCCGTGGGCTGAGCGACGGCGGGAAACGCCGGCTGCTTGCCGGCGGCCGTCGACATCCGGTTCAGGACGTTCTCGTGCGCGACAATCGACGCGCCGCGTCCCACGCTCGTCACGGCGGTGCCAAAGCCCTGCACGCGGGGGAAGAATCCGGAGGTCGCCAGCTTCTCGTTGCCGCCGACGTTCTCCGCTGCCGCGCTGGTATTGATGATGTAGCGCAGCGGGCGCGCCGGAGCGGGGGAGCCGATGACCGCGTTCATGTACGGGCTCGCCCATCCCCACGAGCCGGGGCAGTTCGCTCCCGCACAGGTGTTGGTCACGGCCTGCGCCTGCACGCTCGTCGCGAGCTGATTGACCGCCGCCTGCAGCTTCTCGGTCATGTGCGCGGCGGCCGTGTTCACCATCAGCACGCCGTCGCGTCCGATCTGCGCGGTCACGTTGTTGCCGTCGACGACCAGCATGTAGACGCTGCCCTGCACCGGAAGGACGTGCACCTCGCCGTCGCGCGGGGCCTGTGCGGCGATGCGCTTCTCGAGATCGATCGCGCTCTTCGATGCCGGCACGGTCAGCTTGCTTTCCGGAATCGACCCGTTCAGCGTCGCGCGGAATTCGGGGTACGTCGTCTTCACGCCGCCAAGCGCGGCGACCTCAGGGATCCAGCTGAGGTCCTTCAGCCATTCGGCCCGCGCGTCGGCGTTCTGCCCGGGCAGGAAGTGCGGCACGTGATGGCGATTCGTCCCGCCGTTCTCGGCAAACGCCGAACCGTTGCAGGTCTCCATTGCGGTTGTCGCCGTCGTATCGATCTGATAGGTCGTCGATTGGACGTAGGGCTCGTCCTGATAGACCGGGTCGTCGGTGACGCTGACGATCGTCAGCAGCTCGCCGTGGCGGCTGATGAACTCCGTCATCGTGTACATGTCGCTGACCTGCGGTCCGCCGCGCTTCAGGTAGCCGTCCTTGAAGTGCGTGGCCGTGATCTTCAGCGTGTTGCCGATCCACTCGCCGGTCGAAAATCCGGTCCAGCTGTGCGGTGCATACGCCGGCGGGTGCGGCCGGCCGTCCATGAACACCGGACGGTCGAGCGAGCGCATGAACTGGATGTGATAGACCTTCACCTCGCGCGTGAGCGGGTCCTGTTCCTTGAGGATGCGTGCACCGCCGAGACCGCGCCACTGGTGCGGCGCCGAGTGCGGCCGGCACTGGTATTCGGGCGTGCCCCAGATCGACTCCGCCGTCGTGTCCGACCGCAGGCGTCCGGCGGCGTTGAACGGAATGCCAAGATAGTCGCCGAGCGACGGCTGGGCGGTCGTGTCTTCTTCGTTGTTCTCGAGCCGCCATTCGCCGGCGATGTCCGGCGGCGTCGCGGGTCGAGCCGGCTGCGTAAAGACAGGCACGCTCGCGAGCACGGCCGCAGCCGCGAGCAGCAGGAGCGCGGACGACAAGGTGCGCGTCACGGCGGTGATTATACCCGCCGGGAGATGGACCACGGAGATCGTGGGGCGGACCTTGTCAGGTCCGCCATGCGCGCCTGACAAGGCGCGCTCAACAATGGCTTCGCGGACATAATCCACCAATGGAAGTCCGCACATTTCCCAACTGGATCAGGCCGGGAATCGGCATGAAGCCCCGCCGCGAGAACCAGCGGCCGCTCCTGCCCCAACACGCCCGGCACTGCCCGGTGCTCGAGGCCGGCAGCGGACTCGGCTTCATGGTCTATCCCGCGCTCGAGCCGCACGAGTCCTACCACGTCGAGTTCGAGGGCGAAGGGCAGTACCAGTTCACCTATCTGCAGACGGCGAGCGGCGGAAAGTGGCAGCCGATCTACACGCTGAAGATGGTCCTGCCCTTCGGCGGCATCGGGATGATCAAGGAGCAGGTGGAATTTCACGTCCCGAACCCGCCGTTCGCGCCGGAGGACGCCAAGCAGGTGACGCGCGCCTTCATCGTGCCTGAGGACCTCGGCACGCCCCAGGGTGCCGTCACGCTGCGCGGGAACATCAACTTCAGGACCCCGGATGGCTGGGACACGATCTACACGCCGGTCTTCAACAACCTCGAGCGTCCGATTGCGCCGATGCTGATCGTGCGCGTCGAGACCGACTGGTACGCGCACGACAGCGAGTTCCGCTACGTGCTCCAGCCCGGCGAGGGGATTGCGGGCGCGCACAATCTGCCCATCGGTCAGGTCTTCTTCGTACCGCGGGAGGACGTCACGATGCGCGAGTGCACCGACGAGGAAATCGCGCTGGTGCGCGAGGCGAAGGCCAATTTCTTCCGCGAGAAGGAGGCCCATCGCGTGACGACGCCGCACGGGCTCCACTACAGCCCGCACTACCTGCGCGAAAGCCGGGCGCGGAAGAACTAAATGCAAAATGCAAAATTCAACATGCAAACGGACCGGTTCTGATTGCGTTTGCCGTTTGCATTTTGCATTTTGAATCTTGCATTACTGAAGCTCTGCTCTTACCTCACCACGCGCATCTCTCCCCGCGTCAGCAACATCGGACCGAACGTCGGTGTCCCGAGACGTCCGGCGTCCACACCGACCGTGCCTTCCAGTTCGTACGGCACGCTCCCGCCGACTGCTAACTTCCGCAGCGAGCCGGCCGCGCCTGGCAGATCAGAGAAGCTGATGGCGAGATCCAGCGGAATCACCGACTCCTGACGCGCGGACAACGGGAGCCCAAGCGGGAAATCCGCGTCGGCGGCGCGGCTGCCTTCGAGCATCAACGCGGCGTTGACGGTGCTCAACGTGAAACCGAACCCGTTGGGGTTCGTCACCTTCAGCCAGATGCGAACGCCGGCTCCGCCCAGCGGCATCGTGCGCGATGGTCCGAGGATGCGCAGCTGGGCCGGCTGTCCCTCCGCCTGCTCGAACCGCGGCGGCTGGATGATGCTCGACAGCCCGCCGAGGCTCGCGCATCCCGCTCCGGACAACGTGGCGACAATCGTCAAAATACAGGCAAATCGCATACGGGCCCGACTGCAACAGGAGCGCCACTTGCCCTAGAATCCCAGTCACATATGCAACGTCGTGAATGGCTTCAGAAGATCACCGCCGCTGCCGCCGTAACCGCGGCAGGTCGCGGGCTTTTCGAATCGACGGTTCTGGCCCAGGCCCCTGGCGCCGGATCAGCGTCGACGGGCCAGCAGGCCGGAGAGACGAGCAAGTTTCTCCCTGGCTTTACAGTTTCGAAGGTCAAAACCAGCGGCACGACGATCCACGTCGTCAAGGGCGGCCAGGGTCCGCCGCTCCTGCTCCTGCACGGCGCGCCGATGTCGCACATTACGTGGCGTTTCGTCGGCCCAGTGCTGGCGAAGCAGTACACGGTCATCGCGCCCGACCTGCGCGGTTATGGCGACAGCGGCAAGATGCCGGATACGCCGGACCATGCCAATTACTCGAAGCGCGCGATGGCGCTCGACCAGGTCGAAGTGATGAAGCACTTCGGCTTCGACAAGTTCCCGGTCGTCGGCCACGATCGCGGCGGACGCGTCGCTCACCGCATGGCGCTCGATCACGCCGGCAAGGTGACGAAGCTTGCCGTGCTGGACATCCTGCCGACCTACTACCTCTACACGCACGTGACGCTCGATTTCGTCCGCGCGTACTACCATTGGTTCAACTACCTGCGACCCGCACCGGGTCCCGAGAATGAACTGAAGGCGCAGGCCGACCAGCGCCAGGCGAAGCCGATGTCCGACGTGCAGGCGGAGTATTACCGGACGACCAGCACGATGGAGAACATCCACGCGATGTGCGAGGACTACCGGGCCGCGGCCTCCATCGACCTGAAGCACGACGAGGCCGACCTGAACAAGAAAGTCGCGTGCCCTCTGCTGACCTTGTGGGGCGAGCGTGGACCGATGGGGCGCCTGTACGATGTACTGGCGGTGTGGAAAGAACGCGGCGTGAAAGTCACGGGCAAGGGGTTGCCCGGCGGGCACAATCTTCAGGAAGAGGAGCCCGTCTGGAATCAGGTGCTCACGGAGCTGACGGCTTTTCTCAAGGCATGATCGTTCGGATCGTTCGGATCGTTCGGGCCGTTCGGATCGTTCTCGTTCTCGTTCTGGGTGCGGGAGTCGTCAGTGCCGCCCAGTTCCAGCGGGCGCT
>JAICQE010000165.1 GCA_025938035.1 Vicinamibacteria bacterium | reverse complement strand
GCGCCCCCCGTTGTTGTTTCCGGCCCCAGTGACCCACGCCCGCCACGACGGATCTAAGCACCCCAACAAAGACAACACACATCCACTCTTGGTGTCCTTCGATCCTTCGGGCCCTTCGAGCTTCAAAGGCCTGTTTCCTCCGTGCGATCATGAAATCGGTGACTCGACGGATCCTGCTCACCGCCGTCCTGGGCGCGCTGCTTACCGTGCCCCATCAGGCGCAAACGCGGTTCACGTCGTTTGCCGAAGTCCGGAACGTCCTCAGCAGGCTCGCCGACGTTCTTCCTCCGGAGCTCAAGGTCCCGAACGCATCCGACGCGGAGCGCGCCTGGATCCCGTGGGCCGAACGGCAGGATCGTGCGATCCGCAGCCGACTCCAGCGCGGAGACGAGGAAACGATCGTCAATTGGGTGCTGTTCGGCACCACGTTCACGAGACTCCCGCGCGTGCCGCTCGACGCGCCGGGCATGGCTGTCGACGAGTCACAGCGAGCGAAACTGATCGCTGCACGCATCGTCGATCTCGCCAACGCCCTCGGCGCCGCTGGCCAGGACGAACGGCGGCTGTTTGCGCGTGAGCTGTTTGCGAAGCAGGGGTACGGCACCGCCACGGCGGTGGATCGCACCAAGCTCGCCTCACACATGGCGGACCTCGTGCAGAGCGTGCTCGCGGAGAGGGCCGAGATTGTGCGCGAGCTGCAGACCGCCGGCCGGGCCGGTTCCGCGAGCGATCAGTTCGCGGCCCGCTCGAGAGTATTCCGCGACCGAGGGTTGTCGCTCGACACCTCATTCAGGCCCAGCTTCGCCCTCGAGCAGACGCTCGTCCAGCTGCGGCAGCGCGGCCTGCTCAAGCCGGGAACGATCCGCGATGTTGCAGTGATCGGGCCGGGGCTCGACTTCACCGACAAGACATCAGGTTTCGATTTCTACCCGCAGCAGACGCTGCAGCCGTTCGCGCTGATCGATTCGCTCCTCAGGGCGGGTTTGACTAAGGAATTGGCTTCCGTCCGCCTGACCACGCTCGACATCAGTCCACGGGCCAACGATCACCTGCGGCGCGCGCGGCAACGCGCATCAGCAGGCGAATCGTACCGGTTCAGGCTGCCGCTCGACCGCGACGTGAAATGGAAGGCGGCGGCGATCGAGTATTGGAAGGTCGCCGGCGACCGAATCGGCACTGCCCCGCCGCCCAGCCGCGCGACCGTAGGCGGCGCCAACGTTGACGTGCGCACCGTGACCGTCCGGCCCAGCGTCACGCTTCGTATCGAGCCGCTCGATCTGAACGTCGTCCTGCAGCGGTCCGCCACTCACCAGTTCGACCTCGTGGTGGCCACCAACGTATTCGTCTACTACGACGTGCTGGAGCAGGTGCTGGCACTCTCGAACGTCCGCGCAATGCTCAGGCCGGGCGGACTCCTGCTGTCGAACAACGCGCTGCTCGAACTGCCGCAATCCGGTATGCGGTCGGTTGGGTACGTGACAACCGAATATTCGGATGTGCGCGACGACGGAGATCATGTCGTCTGGTACCGGGCAGAATGACGCTGCCGCGGTCGGTGCAAGCAGGCTTCGCGGTCGGTGCGAGTTGCGTCAGCGCGCCTGGAACTTGATGTCCGCGTCCGCACGGGAGCGCGGCACCCAGGCGCTGATCAGACTCTCCTGACCGCCGGGACCCACCGCCGCGACACCGAAAACCCAGTCGTCGATCGACGCGCCCTGCACGACGAACTGCGTCACGTTGCCGACTGCCTCCGATGATTCCCACGCCTGAGCCCAGGGGTCGCGGCGGTAGATGCGGTAGCCCGAGGCACCGGGGGACGCCAGCCACCGCAGGTTGGCGTCGTAGCCCGATGGCTGCCGCCCGATCAGCGGCTGCCCTTTCTCGCTGACGACCCGCGGCGCGGGCGGCGCCATCGCCAGCAGCGCAGCCGCGGCCACATTCACGCGCGCGTTCTGCGCCAGGTATGTGGAGTCGACGCCTTCGGGTGTGTCGTCCGCGCCGTGCTGACGCGAAAAGTTTTCCTTCGATTCACGGAACACGACCGCGGGAAAACCGTGCTGCGTGAACGAGGTGTGATCGCTCGAGCGGCTGAACCGGTCCTCGCGCGCCATCAGCCTCACCCGGTGCGACGGCACATACGCGACCGCCGCTTTCTCGATGTACCGCGCCAGCGACCGGGACATCGAATCCTCGGGCCCCTGCGCGTACAGGCGTACCGTGGCGGTATCGACAACGCCATTGCCTCCGCGCGAGCTGCCGACGATGTCGTTGTTGAACGTTGCCTCGACGATCGCTCCGCTTTCCCGCAGGCGCTGGGCGTGAGCGCGCGATCCAAACAGGCCCTGCTCCTCGCCCGCCCACAAGGCAAACACGAGTGTGGCGTCGAAATCGATGCCGCTGCCGGCGAGCACACGCGCCAGTTCCATGGTCAGCGCCGTTCCGCTGCCGTTGTCGTTGGCTCCGGGCGCGAGCGCGTTGTAGTCCTGCGTCGGATTCAGCTGCGCATCGGGGACGGTAACGCCTGGCGCCTGCGTGTTGGACGCAATCTGCGCCCCCGGCCCGATGTTCACGGTGTCGTAGTGAGCCGTGACGTAGATCCGCCGCGCGCTTCGCCCCGGTAGAACTGCAATGACGTTGCGCAGTTCCACGGGCCGCGTGATACGGCCCTGCTGCGCCAGGTGGTGGACGTCGAAACTGACCTGGAGACGCGGACTCGCACGTTGCAGCTCACGCAGAATCCACTCGCGCGCGGCTCCAATACCCCGATCAGGCGCCGTGGCGTCCGACAATGTGTTGCGCGTGCCGAATGCGGCCAGCGTCGTGACCGTCTGTTGGAGCCGCGACGGCGACACCGCGCCGACCAGGGCAGCGACGCGCGGGTCGGTCTGCCGCTCAGACGGCTCCGGACGTCCGCAGGCCGCCACGGAAGCGACAACCATCGTTACCAGCAGGAGGAGTCGAATCATCGAAATTCCCGTAAAAAAGAAGGCACAAATTTCACATAAACACCGCCGTTTACCCAGCCCATCCGCACCGCCTATCAGGACAGTGCGCTCGCGGGCCGATAAGACAGGGTGAAGATCTCGCCTGCTTCCGGATTTCATCGTGGCACAGATCCTGAATTACCGGTGGGCAGAAGGGCGGGTTACGCAGATGACTGACACCCGGATCGCGGTCACACCAGTGCAGAAGGTCGTTGTCGTCAACGGCAACACCGAAGTACTGGGCATGCTCGAGACGGTGCTCGACGCCGGTCGCTACGACATGGTGTTCGTCGAGTCGAGCGAGCACGCGTACTCGCAAATCAAGAAAGTCCTGCCGAACCTCGTCATTCTGTGCACGCGGATCGAACAGCTGCACGGATTCCAGCTGTTGACGATGCTGAAGCTCGATGAGGAGACGCGGGACATCCCCGTGCTCACGTGCACAACCGAGCACGAAGGACAGGATTTCGACACTGCGATCTCGCAGCTGGCGGACGAAGAAGAGGAGACGTTTCCCACGCGTCCTGCGCTGCGCATGAATTGAAATCGCGCACGATGCCCGCGTGCTACTGGCGATTTCAGGGGCGGCCCTCGGGCCGCCCCATCGTTTGTACGGTATAAACCCCACAGAACCCATGACGAAAAAGCGTGAGTACGAGCGCGTTCCGATGCTGGGTCAGCTCGTTGGCGAAGTCATGGTGTTCGAACCGATGGCCGTCACGCAGCTGAGCGTCAAGGGACTGGCCGTCGAAACGCGATTCCCGCTTCACCTCAACTCACTGCACGACATGCGGCTCACGCTGCGGTCGCAGCCGGTCGTCGTCAAGGCGCGGGTCGTTCATTCGCGCATCAGCGACGTCGATCAGGACGTCGTGACCTACTACTCCGGCCTCGAGTTCGTCGAGCTGCCGGACCGGATTCGCGCGGTGATTGCGGAGTTCCTCGAGGCGATCAAGGCGGAGCGCTCGGGCGTCTAGCAACAAGGCCGACCTGAAGGTCGGCCTCTACTTCATCAGCGCACTTTCAGATGCTCGAGATAGTCGCCAGACTCGATGCGTTCGGCGCGGCCGAGCGGCGCATTGTAGAAATAGACCCATGCTTCCACCGTGGTGCCGTCTTCAAGGGCTACAGGTGTCCTGGTGCGGGTGTACAGGCTGGTCTCAGGGTCGCCGGGCCGGTAGCCTTCGAGCTCGTCGAGGGTGCGGAGCGCGGCAAAGGGGTCGGTGAGCTCGTAAACCTCGCCGGTGACGCGGCTGTCGGGCGCCGGCACGGCCGCCGGGTAGATGCCAAGGTCGAAGAGCGCGGCGGGGATGGTGCCGCGACCCACGAAGGCAAGGTGCTGATCCAGACGCATTTGCCCGGTCCGGTTGAACGGGGTCATCAGCGTCCCGTAGAAGAAAACCAATTCGGCCACGCTTTGGACACAGGTCCGCCGGGACGGCGGACTCCACTGGCCGAAACTACGCCGGGCGTGAAAGGCCCGTTTACAGCGTCTTTATAGCGTTGGGGGAAGCGGCCGGCGCGGAGCGGCCGCGGCCGGAGCGCTGGGAGCGGTCGCCTGCTCTTTCATCTTGCCGAGGAGGTCGATTACGGATGGCGGCACGGTGAAGCCGAGCGTGACGGTCGTACCCTGACCGCCCAATTCGAGCGTATTGACCAGCTCGGCGAGCTGCGGGTGCTGGCTGGCCTGCATGCGCGCCAGCGCCACGAATCCGCGGACGACGTCGCGCAGGTTGGTGGCGGCGGCTTCGTCGCGGGCTTCGGCCCGGACCATCGCGCGAATACTGTCGTCGATGCGGCCGTTCACGGCGAACCAGGTCACCGGCGGCAGCTGCTGGCGAATCTCCTGGGGAATGACGCTTCCCGCCGCGATCGATTCGACGTGGGCAATTGCCCAGGCATTGCCGCCATCGAAGTCCTTCACCATGCCCATCAGGGCGGTGTTCTCGGTGACGTTCTTCCCGGAGGCCTTGGTGTCGATCGCTTTCTTGACCGACGCCGGCGAGCCCACCAGCGCGAGGTCCGGCTCGACGAACGACAGACCCAGCTCATTCTGGAAGGTAATCAGACGCTGCTGGTTGTACTGCTCGACCTCGCCGCCCTTGGCGCGAATGGCGGCCTCAATCCGGGCGGTATCGAACCGTCCACGGGCGACGAGCAAAGGCCGGCTGGCGGCGGGATTCGACGGGTCCGGGCTCCCGCTGATCGAGGCCACGAGGCGATCTACGTCTGTCTGAATATTGATGCCGGTTTCCGCCTCGAACTGGTCGGCGCCATCTCCCGGGGAAATCTGCTGGATGAGCTTCTGGCGCACCGCGGAATCCATCACCTCGCGAACGTTGGCATACGCAACCGCCGTGGCATCCACCGGAACGTAGGCCAGTTCGGCCGGTCCGTCACTGGTAATCCCCAGATTCGGGAAACCGACGTATGAGGCGACAAGACCCGTTCCCAGGCCAGCCACCAGAATAGCCACGCCGAGGAGCAGGAACCGCTGGGTGCGTCTGGTCATTTGGGACTCCAACGACAGATTATACGGGGCGGCTGGCGGCTGTGTTCCCGGGATGTTGCTCGGACTTTACAAAACGGCCGAGCCCTGCGCGGGAGGTTCCGCCTTTAAGCGGAACACACGGCGTTCAGCGGTTTATTGCTCGAGTACGTACTCCTTTCGCTCGACGATACGCATCGCCCAGGCGAGCGACAGAACCGTGATCGTGATCAAGACGAACAGGCTCAGCGGTGCCGATGGCGACTCGGAAAAGACGGACTGGAGCAGCGACGTCACGCTTTCGTCCGCGGGCATGGCGTGGGGCACCAGCGCCTGAAGGTAGTGCGCCAGCGTGAAACGCCGCAGGTAGCCGGGCATCAGCATCGCGAACTGCTCCCAGCCGAACGTAAAGACCAGGCCCACGACCAGCGGCCGCTTCATCCATGCGCCCACCATCGTGAAGACCGCACCATAGGCGGCGATGCCGATCGACAGCAGCCCGAGGTCGGTCAAAAGCGCCGGAAAGGTTCTCGCAACGTCGCGGAGCGGCACCAGCATGAAGTACACGATCATCACCGACGGCAGCACGACGAGCGTGGTGCACGCGAGATACGCCAGGTACTTGCCGAGCAGGACCGCCCCGCGGCGGAGCGGCCGCGTAAAGAGATAGGTGATCGTCTTGTCGTCGACTTCGTCGGCGATGAGCGAGGTGCCGTAGAAGACGCCAAGTACCGGGACGATGAACCGCAGGAAGAGCACCCAGATGATCATCCCGAAGATGCTCGCCGGATCGACACCCTGGCCGTTGACCCGGAGCGGCGCCACGCCGCTCGCCTGGACGATGCGGGCGATTGTCGCGAGGAGCACCGGTGCGCCGACGATCAGCGCCATGAAAATCGTCCGCCGGGACCAGATCAGCTCGCCGAGCGAAAGGTCGAAGATGCGCGCCGCGCCGGCGAACGATGATCGTGCCGGCGAGCTCCCGGGCCCCGGCGTTCCCTGCCCCTTCTGCACCCCTTGAACCTCCTGAACCCCCTGAACCCCCTGAACCCCCATTACTGCTTCACCAGATACTGGAAGACGGCCTGCAGGTTGTCGTCGGGCGAGGTCACCTCGTCGATCACGCCGACCTCTCCGGACGCCGCCATCTGCGTGACACGTGCGTAAAACGCATCGGGCCGCGCCGTTTCGACGACGAGCGCGCCCGGTTCGAAGCGCATGCTGATCACGCCGTCCTCGACCAGGAGGGTGCGCGCCAGCGCGCGTGGGTCGGCGACGCGGATGAACACCGTATGCGGATGCGTGTCGATGAGATCGCGAATCTGGTGGACGTTGCCCTCGGCCAGAATCCTCCCGTTGTTGATGAGGAGGATGTTTGAGGTCATCGCCTCGACCTCGTGCAGGATGTGACTCGACACGATGATGCTCTTGCCGGCCCGAGCCCAGTCCTTGATCTGACGGATGGTCCGCCGCCGCATGATCGGGTCCATGCCGGTCAATGGCTCATCGAGGATCAGCAGATCCGGTTCGTGCACGATCGCCTGCGCCATCTTGACGCGCTGCCGCATGCCTTTGCTGTAGGCGCCAATCTTCTTGTTCGCCGCCTCCATCAGGTCTACAGCGGTGAGCGCGCGCTCGGCAGCCGCGCGCGCCGCGTCCTGTGATAATCCGTTCAGCCGCACCAGCGCGGTGACCCAGTCGATGCCGGTCATGCGCTCGTAGAACGCGTCCTGCTCGGGGCAGAAACCGATGCGTTGGTAGAGCGCCGGGTTACCCCAGATTGGCTCGCCGAGCACGTGCACGGCACCCTTGCTCGGCTTGAGCTGGCCCGTGATCAATTTCATGAACGTCGACTTGCCCGCGCCGTTCGGTCCGAGCAGGCCGGTGATGCCCGGCGGTACGGCGACGGTGACGTCGTTGAGGCCGGAGACCTGACCATACCACTTGGACAGGTGCTCGGTGGTCACGATCATGTGACCACCTCCACTCCGCGGACACGCCGTTCGAGCACCAGGACGGACCCGCCGAGCAGCAGCGCCACGACCAGCAGCGCCACCGGGAACGGGATCGGCGGCGTGTTCTGGTTCCGGAAGATCACGTCGGCAAAGACGTTGAGGACGTCCCCGGGCGAGATGACTGCCCAGGCGCGGCTGCTGGTAATGCCGCGCAGCGCCTGGTACATCGCCGCGGTGAAGAAGATCAGCCCTGCGTACATCACCGCCACGAATCGGCGGCTCTTGGAGAGCGACGAGAGCGCCAGCATCGAAAACGCCGCCATCGTCACCGCTACGGCAGCGTACGCGGTGATTGCCGGGAACAGGAACAGATTGGCTTTCAGGAACGTCAGGTTCCCGGCAAACATCATCTGCATCAGGAGCAGCAGGATGCCCGGAACCCACGTCACCGCGATCAGGAAGATCAGCAGCGTCGCCAGTTTGCCGACAACGTAGTCAACGCGCGTGAGCGGCTTCGAGAGATAAATCTGCAGAGCGTTCGCGCGCCGATCGTTCGCGATCAGGCCGGCGCCCACGTACATCGTGATGAAGAAGACGAAAATGCCCTGCTGCTGGAGGAACTCACGAAACAACCCGGGAGTCGGCCCGAGGAACTGCGCCGTCTGCTGATAGTTGGCGGCGATATAGAGCTGTACGGTGCGAACGAGGAACGGCAGCCAGGCAACCAGCAGCAAGCCGAGAAATTTCCGCTCGCGCAGCCGTTCGATGATACCGGCGCGCGTGATCACCCACCACGTCCGGCCGTGCGCCTCGCGCCGCCCGCCGTAACGCCGGTATCCCTGATCGTGAATAGGCACCGCTACTTCTCTCCCACTGCCCGTGCGAAGACATCCTCGAGCGTCGGCACACTCGCCCGCAGATGCCGCACCTGCATGCCGTGCGACGAGGCGAGATGAAACAGCCGCCGCGCGTCGTCGCCGTTTGCCAGCCCGTCGCCCGGCACGAAGACGCGCATCGTGTCCTCCTCGGTCTCATGACACTCGAGGCCTTCGGCGTGCAGTACCTGGACGAATGCCGCCGCATCGCCCTTCACCCGCAGTTCGAAGACGCGTCCTCCCTGCCCCTTGAGCGTCGCAATCGGCCCTTCGGTCGCGACCGTGCCCTTGTCCATCACCACGACGTAGTCGCAGGTGTATTCGACGTCCGGCAGCAGGTGCGACGAGAGAATCAGGCTGAGCCCCTTGTTGTGCGCGATATCCCGGATGAGCTCGAGCATCTCATCGCGGCCCTTGGGGTCCATGCCGTTGGTCGGCTCGTCGAGAAACAGCAGATCCGGGTCGTGCACCAGCGCCTGCGCCAGCTTGATCCGCTGCTTCATGCCGGTTGAATAGGTTTCGACATTCCGGTAGCGCGCTTCGCCCAGGCCGACGTAATAGAGCACTTCGTGCGCGCGCTGCATCGCGTCGGCGTGCGGGAGCCCCGAGAGCGATCCACAGTAGGCGACAAACGACACCGCATTCATTCCGGGAATGTGCGCGTCGCTTTCCGGCATGTAGCCGATACGGGACCGTATCGCCAGCGCCGAGTGCTTGACGTCGCGATCGAGGACACGCATCTCGCCCTGCTCGGGCACGATGAAACCGAGCAGCGATCGCAGCATCGTGCTCTTGCCCGCCCCGTTCGGGCCGAGGAGCCCAACGGCGCCGGACGGGAAGGATGCCGTGACATCGCGCAGCGCCTGCTGGCGTCCATAGCGAACGGTCACGCGATCGAGCTTGACGACTGGATTCATCGAGGACGGCAACCTGGCAATGCAAAATGCAAAATGCAAAATGCAAAACTGAGGCTTCGACAGATTCGCTTTTGCATTTTGAATTTTGAATTCTGCATTACGGCGTAAGACTCCCTGGAGATACGTGAGGTTGCGGTCATAAAGTTCCACGCAGCCCGAGCGCGTCGGCCTGCTCGCGCAGAAACGCGATGACATTGGCCACATGCGCGTCGAGCGGCAGGTTCAGCTCTTCGGCCCCGAGGCGCAGGTCGTCGCGCGAGACGGCGCGGGCAAACGCCTTGTCCTTCATCCTCTTGATCACCGAAGGCGCCTCCAGATCAAGCACGCTTCTTGTTGGGCGGACCAGGGCGGCGGCGGTGACGAACCCCGCCATTTCATCGCACGCGAACAGCGTGTGTTCGAGCGGCGTCTCGCGCGGAACGCCGGAATAGCTGGCATGCGACAGGATCGCCTTCATCACCCATTCGGGATATCCGCGCCGCCGCAGTTCTTCGCAGCCGCGGAACGGATGGTCGGCAGCCGTCGGATACCGTTCGTAATCGAAATCATGGAGCAGCGCGACGATACCCCATTCCTCTTCGTTTGCGCCGGCCTG
>JAICQE010000002.1 GCA_025938035.1 Vicinamibacteria bacterium | reverse complement strand
CGACGCGGCCACGGCCGCGTTCGGCGCCGCGTAGTTCGCGGCGAGCATCGTTCCAGGCTTGCTCTGGAATGTTGCGGACAGCTGCGCGCCGATTTTGGGTAGCTCGTATGAGGCGAGGCCTCTGAACTGCGTCTGGATGCCAAATGCGACGTGACAGTACGGACTCGCCGGACTCACAGTGGCGCTGGCCAGCCCGGGACCGAAGGGGCTCGAGCCGGCAGCCGTGGTCGCCAGTTCGGGCAGGTGCGCGCGGACGTCGCAATTGTCGACCACGGTCTGTCCCGTACTCGTGCCGCCGATGAGCGTGAACCCCGCGGCTCGCACGTTGAGCATCGCGTCGAGCCCGTTGAAATACTGATACCAGCGGCCGTAATTGCTGGAATCCGCGAGGAGGTTACTGACCTGGCCTGCCTTGCCCGGCACCACGTCGTACAGACCGGAGACGACGTAGCCCCCGCCATCGGGCAGACGAGGATCCAGCGGAGCCGTGACGCTGAACGGCGTCAGATCGGAGGGCTCCAGCGCCAGATTGTCGACGACGGTAAAGCCACGGAACCAGCGCCGGACGTATGAAAGGGTCGCCGACGAGCGGTGAAGGATCTGGCGCTGAATCGAGACGTCGAGGGTCCAGTCCGATGGCCGGACCCCCCATCCGCGGAGGAGCGCCGGATCGAAGTTGTTGGTCAGGATGTTCTGACCGAAGCGGGTGTTCGACATGACGCCGCACATGTCGCCGCCGCCCGGCCGGAGGTCCTGCGCGTTCGGATTCAGCAGGTCGCAATCGGGCACGAAGTTGCGGTTTGCATCGTTCCACGCCCGTGTGACACCCGCAGTGCCGAGCATCGGCGTCGTCTGCGGCATCCGCAACGTCGGATTGGTGGCGGTATAGAGTCCGCCGGTGCCAGCCCCCTCCAGGTATCGGCCAAAATGGACTTTGAGCGCCGTTCTGCCGTTGCCGAACAGGTCGTAGGCCGCGCCCATCCTCGGACTGATGTCCTTGTAGCTGTCCACACCCGGCGTTTCCGGAATCAGGATCGGTACCGGCAGGAACCTGGACGGACCCTGCTGCTGCGAGGGAAACCAGCTCCAGGCGCGATCGAAACGCACGGCGGCCAGCACGGTCAGACGCCCTCGCGTCCAGCGTTCCTGAGCGAAGACCGCGTCCCACAACGTGCGCGACCGGTTCATCCAGGGCGAGATCGACTGCGTCAGCTGATTCGGAACACCGTTGTTGAATCGGTAGGTCAGGTTCTGGTTGTTGGTCATCCACGTCATGTCCTGCGCCATGAACGTGCGCTGATAGCCCACCTTCACGCTGTGCGACCCGGTGACGTACGACACGGAGCCCTTCCACAGGTACGACGAGTTGTACGCCTCGCTGAAGTCCTGCGACCGATAGACCAGTCCCGGGATGTTGCCGTTGGCGGCGCAGCCGCTCGCGCACTGTTCGAGCACCCGAATCAGGTCGCGGGTTGGATTCGGTTCGCGCTCGAAGTTGCCGAAGCCGAAAAACGTGTGGCCAAAACCGGCTTCGAGGAGCGTTCGATTCGACACCGGGGAAGACCAGGATGCGTGCGCGATGCGCAACGGGCGGCCGAAGACGCCGACCGCCTCAGGGGATACGCGCGCCGGATCGACGCCGGCGGAGGTGGCGCCGGTGCAGGTCCGGCACAACGTCTGTTCGTCCCAGAACCCATTGACCTTGTTGCGCGCGGTTATCTGCCACGTGACGCGCGCGCTGGCGTTCTCGAACAGCCGGTCGGAGTACGCGATCCGGCTCATGTCCGGCGCATACAGCCACTGCGCCACGTCGCCGGCGTTGACGTTGTAGTACACGTTGGTGCTTTCTGTGGTGCTGCCGCCCCGATGGGCGGCGGCGAAATACCACAGGCGATCTCTCGCAATCGGTCCCCCGATCGCGCCGGAGACGTCGTAGACCTTGCTGAGCGGGCTCGGCGACGAGACGCCCATCTCGCGCAGCGCGGGTGTCAGGTTGTCGAACTGGAGTCCTTGTCCTGTTCCGCTGGCGAACAGGCTTCCAAGCGTCGAATTACCGCCCGTCCTCGGCACGACGGCGACGAGCAGGCCCGCTGTCTCGGTTTCGCCCAGGCCTCCCGCGACGGCGAAGGTCATCTCCTCGGCGACACCGGCATCCATCACAAAGCCGGTTGGCGAATTGCTCGATGCACCGGTGACGGGAACACCGTCGATTGTCAGACGACCCTCGTTGGCGCGGCCGCCATGGATGGGAAACTGCATCGTCGTCGTGCCGGTGACGACGTCGTTCGTCGTGGTGACCACACCCGGGATCAGCACGATGAGCGCGTTGTAGCCGCGGACGGTCGGGAGTGCCTGCACGACGTCGGCATGCAGCGTGGTCGCTGAGGCGGCGCTGCGGACGTCGACCGCGGGCGCCTCGCCGGTCACCGTAATCGCTTCCACAAGCACGCCGGGCGCAAGTTGCGCGTTGACGCTGGCGGTGAACGCGCTGGTGATCTGGACTCCGGCCCGCACATATGAGCTGAATCCCTCGCGTGCGAATGTGACGGTATAGGTGCCCGGTCGGAGATCTTCGATGCGGTATCGGCCGCCGCCGTCGGTGACGACGATGCGGACCTTTTCGATCAGCGCCGAACTCTCGGCCCGGACGGTAACGTCAGGAAGCGCCGCGCCGGACGTGTCGCGCACGGCACCCGCAATCGCCTGCGCGAATACGTCACAGGGAACCACCGCAGCCAAAGCGACGAGGGATACCAGCGTCCGGCGGAGGGGCATGCTCCAATCAGCGTGCGATGGTAGTGGCGAGCCGGCTGTCGGGCCAGTTGGTAAAAGTGCGGGCCGCCGCCCTGTCAGAATTGACAGGGGGCTGCGATCGCTTCACTCGCTCCTGACCAGCCGTAGTCGGCCGTTCGGATCCAACTCGAATATCTGCCGCTCGGTCACCCATTCATCGGGACCGCTCTTGCTGACGGTGGTTACGGTCCGCCGGATGACCCGCATCGGTTCGTTCGGCGCGACGCGACTTCGGCCTTCCACCTCTTCCACCGTGTAGCTGCCGCCATCAGCCGTCGCCGTCGTCGTCCGTTGGACCCGCGTAAGCAGCGGTGGCCGGCCGTTGAGACTCTGCACGTCCGTCTGTGGGGAATACGTCTCGGTCACCACCCGCTCCTGTTCCTTCGTGCCGGAACTGCGGATGACGTTCACTTCCTTGACGGCCAGGTTTCCGTTCAGATCCCGGCGTTGAACTGTCTCTTCCTCGACGCGCTCCGCCGTTCCGGCTTTCCGAATTTCGCCCCGTCGTATCTCGATGGGTTTCCATCGCCCGTTGGCGTCGCGAACCAGTTGAGTTTGTTCGTGCCGGACCGCCTCCGGGCTGATCTGGCGCGCGGTGTATTCCGTGCGCTGCGCTTCCCTGAGCGCTCCGTTGACGCCCGGCAACAGAAGGGTCGTGTCGGTTTGCCGAACATCAGGTGCGACCGATCGTGTCTCTTCCAGCAACTGCGACGTCAGGCGAAGACGGCCATTGAGGTCCGGAACCCAGCTGCGGTGAACCGCGCTGGTCGTTCCGTTGGATCGAGTCTCCTGCCGGGATTCATTCGCTTCTTCGAGTCGGCGGCGACCGTCCACGGTGACCCGAAACAGATCCTGTCTGGTGTGCGTGGTATCGCGCGCCTCGGTCGTTTCCGTTACGACTTCTCCAAGCGGTCCCACTCTGCCCTCGATGTTCCGCCCTTCGACGGTTTCGACAACGACTCTCCGGCCGCCGGATTCGCTTCGTGTGTGCAGCCGCCGCTGACGGGCAAGGTCACCGGTCGTGTCGCTCTGCCATTGGCCGTATGCGACTGGAGATGTGATGACGATGCAGAAAGAGATGGCGGCGGTACGTAGAAAAGTCATGGCTCACGTCCGACGTACACGAGTGCATATCCCCTGCCGCGGCGTTATCCTTCAGACTTCTTCCTTTCGCGGGTCGTTTTGAGTTCCGACTTCTACGATCACCCTGATCTTTACGACGCGCTCCTGCCGGTCGGCGCGCATCTGCCCTTCTATGCCGGCCTGGCCCGGCAGCAGGCCGGCGCGGTGCTGGAACTCGCCTGCGGCACGGGGCAGATCACGATCCCGATTGCGTTGAACGGAAATCCGACCGTGGGGCTCGACAGGTCACGCGCCATGCTGGACGTCGCAAGGAAACGAGCGGCAGCGGCGAACGCGCCGGTTGAGTTCGTCGAGGGCGACATGCGCGACTTCGCGCTGGACCGCGATTTCGAGCTGATCTTCGTCGCCCGTAACTCGCTCCTGCACCTGCTGTCGACGGCGGATCTCCTGGCTGCGTTTGGCGCCATCAGGCGGCACCTGGCGCCGAATGGCGTGTTCGCATTCGACATCTTCAACCCGAACCCGAGGCTCCTGGCCAGACCTGCCGGCCAGCGCTTTCCGACAATGGAGGTAAGCACACCGCGGTGGGGTTCGCTGACTGTCGAAGACGCGTGCGACTACGACTCCGCGGCGCAGGTGAACCACGGGACGTGGTACATCTCGACGCCAGAGAAGCGAGACGCGTGGATCGTGCCTCTCGTACTCAGAAGCATCTTTCCGCAGGAACTGCCGTTGCTGCTGTCGGCCGCCGGCCTCGAACTAATCAGCCGGTTCGGTGAGCTTTCCCGCGACCCGTTCGTTGCTGGCAGCCGAATTCAGCTGTGTCTCTGCCGGCGGGTCTAACGCGCCGCCGTCAGTCATCAATCTCGACTTCGCTCGCCACGATCGATCCGTTCGCCTGACGCGTTCCTTCAACTTCGACACGCGTGCCGTTGACAATGCTCGCGCACGGGTCCTCGAACTTCGTCGCGCCGTTCGTGATCACCGTCACGCCCGCGACCGTGAACGTAATCGAATTACAGGTTCCAGTCCGGCCCGACACTACTCCTTCGACCTCCGCCTCGTCGTCATCCCCGTCATCATCCTCGTCTTCATCATCATCGTCGTGATGGTCCCGGTCCTCGTCCTCGAGGCGCGCACCGGTCCCGCTTAACGACACGACGATGTGAATGCGATCTCCAGCCGCGACACCGCTCAACGTGATCGTCGCGCTGGCTCCGTTGCCGGCGAATCTCAACTGGACATCGCCGGGCGGCACACCGTTCAGCTCGAAGTTTCCGCTTCCGTCGACCGTGGTCGTGATGTCGGTGCCAACGATCGTGACGGTGACGGTCGTCGTGGCCATCGGCCGCGCGCCCGTGACGCTTGCGGTGGCGGAGACGGGAACTCCCGTTACGCGGCCTGTAATAGTTGCGGTTCCGGCGCGAAGAAAGCCCGACGGCCCGGCCGGCGAAAGAGCCTCGGTGCCCCCGCAGGCGGCAGCGGCAGTACACAGCCCGACTACGAAAACGGCCGACAGCCTGGAAATGGGCACACAGACCTCCTTGCGGACCCCATAAGGGGGGCGAATTCGTTCGGAGCGCCTATCCGGTTCGCCGGCGATCTTCTCCGCGCGGGACACGACGCCGATCTGCAGTGGAGCGGCGATCGTGCGCCTCAGCTTTGGCGGCGTCGAAGTGACGCCGCCATTCGTCGAGCTCTTTCCCCAGGGTGTCGATTCGCCGCCGATGATCCGAAGTGCTGAACCCCTTTTGTTCGGTCACTAAGCGGATCGTACTGATGTCTGGCGGGCGGAACCAATGAGCTGGGGCGATCGAGGAGGCGGTGCGGTTGAGCCCTGACTGACGCCGGTGTCTTCGGCGATCGGCACGTCGAAACTACGGCCGCAGTCGTAGCAATACCAGTGTTCGCACCGTTCCTTATGGACGCGGATCGTATTTGGCGAGTGGCACCGGGAGCAATGGCAGACAGGTATGCGCATGGATTTGCCGCCTATGAAGCAGCCCGCTGAGATCGATCGAGCGGTGCACCCAGCTGGCGTGCGCGTGGGGCGGCGATGTAGTGCCCTTGCCGAGTTCGAAGCAGGACACCATCGCGAGTCAGGCGCTCGAGCACTACTGCGCAGGTGGTTGAGTCCATCTGCCAGAGGCGACATGCCTGGGCGAACGTGAGCCGCAATCCGGGCATCTCACGAAACTCTCCGCGCACACGTTGAACCAGAGCTTCCATTTCGTCCTCCACGCTGCCAATGGGTTTGCGGACGGTCACGATGGCGGGCCGATTGTGCGGTCTGATTGGGTGTTGATCCAGATGGCAAAAATTCCAGCACTTCCCCTGTCACTATTAACAGGGCGGCTGAGAAACGGGGAAAGTGTGTAGGATCGTCCGCGTCGCATGCGCATCGTCGCGATCGTCCTGGCCCTGCTGTTTCCCGCCACAGCTGTCGCTCAAGGCCCTTCGACCCTTCGAGAGCCTCAGGGTCGCCCCGAGGACGCTCGAGGGGCGACTGAGCTCAGGGCAGGCCGCGGTGGCGGCGCGAAACCAGCGGCACCGGCGCCCGCTGCTCCGCGCTGGCCGGACGGCACCATCAACCT
Organism: Vicinamibacteria bacterium; assembly: GCA_025938035.1. Next base: position 63,094 of record JAICQE010000002.1, on the reverse strand, counting down.
TGGCGCGGCGCCAAGCCAGACCGGCATGTGGGACGGCGGCGAGCCGCTCACAACAATCCCCAGCAACTACGAGAGGCCCGGCGGCCAGCCGCGGCCCGGTCTCGTCCACCTCGACAAGATTCCGATACAGCCATGGGCGAAGGCCCTGCTCGATGTGCGTCACGCCCGTTTTCTCGCGGACGAGCCGTATACGCGCTGCAAGCCGTCGCCCGCGGCGCGCGCGTTTCAAACCGCGTACGGCATCGAGCTGCTGAACCTGCCGGGCAGCGGGCGCATCTACCTGTTTCAAACGGGTGGAGCGCATTCGTTCCGCGTCATCTATATGGATGGCCGATCGCATCCCGCGATCGTGGAGCCGAGCTACTTCGGACATTCAATCGGATGGTGGGACGGCGACACGCTGGTGATCGATACGGTCGGCTTCAACGAGAACGCCTGGCTCGAACGCTGGGGAATGCCGCACACCGGCCGGCTCCACACCGTCGAACGGGTGACGCGCACCGACTTCAACACCCTGAGATACGAAATCACCGTTGACGACCCGGGCGCGTATACGGCGCCGTGGACGAGCGGCTACACCAAGCGTTGGAACCCGGGCATCGAGCCTTTCGAATACGTGTGCCAGGAGAACAACTACGGCCCGCAGCTGATGATTGGGGTCACGGGCGGCGACGTCCGCACGAGCACCGTGATCCCCTAGATTTCACTTCCGTGGCGCGAACCCTGCGGGTTCGCGAGGCGAGCCTGCAAGGCTCGCCCCACGAAATCGGCGCTAGGCGCATTTGAAAAATGCGAGAGGGCTCATGGCGCGGGCTCATGGCCCCGCGCGCGCGGCCGATAAATCGAGGGGGTGATTGTGACGATCCACCGCGTCCCTAGCCGCCACCGAGCCACGGACTCTCCGTGCCGCGCGGCCGATCCGACGGCGGGCGGTCGCGTCCTTCCCCGTCGGGGTGACGTTCGTCCGGGTGAGGTTCCTTATCCTGCTCGTCGCCTTTCGCAGGCTGTGGCGCCATCGGCCGCCGCGCACCCTGCTTGCCTTCGTTCCGGTCCCCGGTCTTCTCGGCCATGTTCGTCTCCTTCCGCCATCCTACGCGCCTGCCGCGGGTGGAACTAATGAGATGGCGTTACAACCTGCAGCCGGCTCGATGCGTCTAAATCGCTATAGCGACATGCAGCCGACCCGGATTGCGGTGACGACGTTGGCGGCCACGCTGGTTGGAGCGTATGTACTTCCGCCGCAAGGCGGAAGCCACGCCCGTGCGCAGACACTGCCGGTGATTCAAACCGTGCTGTCGGCTGAAACCGGCGGGCCGGGGGATATCGTGCGGCTCGACGTCACGTGCAGCTGCGAAGCGACCGGCACGTCGGCCACCATCTTTGGCCGCCCCATCCACCTCGCGCGCGTCGGTGATCGCTGGCAGGGACTGATCGGCATCGATCTCGACGTCAAGCCGGGTACCTACCCGATCGACGTCGCCGTCACACCGGCCGGTTCCGCCGCCATTGCCTCAGCCCAGACGCTGACGGTGATCGACAAGAAGTACCCGGTCCGGCGCCTCCGGGTGGCGGCAAACTTCGTTGACCCGCCTGCCAGTGAACTCACCCGCATCCAGCAGGACGCCGCAGCGCTGCAGACGATCTTCGAAGCCGCCGGCACCCCGCGGCAGTGGCAGGGCGCCTTTCAGGCGCCAGTCAGCGACCCGCCGAACAGCAGCTTTGGCGCGCGCAGCATCTATAACGGTCAGCCGAGGAGCCCGCACAGCGGCACCGACTTCAGCGCCAAAGCGGGTACGCCGGTCACGGCCCCGGCCTCAGGCCAGGTGGCGCTCGCCAGGCCCTTGTACTTCACCGGCAACACCGTGGTCCTCGATCACGGTCTCGGGCTTTACTCGCTGCTCGCCCACCTCCAGGAGATCGGCGTGACGGAGGGGGATCACATCACGCGCGGCGACGTCGTCGGACTCGTCGGCGGCACCGGCCGCGTGACCGCGCCGCATCTGCACTGGAGCGTGCGGCTGAACAACGCGCGCGTCGATCCGCTGTCGGTGCTGGCTGTCACGAAGGATCTCACGCAATAAGGCAGCGGGCAGAAGATCACGCGTCCTCGCGATCTCCTGCCCGCAGGCAAGACATCAGTAACCCGAGGCTACGGCTTCCTCTCCGATGAACGCGCCGTTGCGCCATGTATTGATACACCGCGGATGCGTAAACACCGAAGCTCCGTCCGGAACGCTGTACGTGATGTCATCGACAAGCGCGCCACCGGGTGGATTCATGCCCAGCTCGTTGCGTGTGCGCTTCGCGATCTCGTGATCTGCGCACGACGTGTCGCCACTGATACCGAGACCGCCGACCAGTTTGGTTCCCTGATAGATCGGGACGCCACCGCCGAAAAAGATCAATCCGCCGCCGATCTGGTTGGTTCCTCCAGCCTGACCGCCGGGCGGCGCGTTGAGCGACGGATGCCACAGATTGGACTGGCCGAGGCTCCACAGTGAATGGCCTGGCTGCGTGAACGTGTACAACCGCGCCGTTGACAGGGCCAGCGTGTCGAGGCTGAACGCGTTCGCGGTGTAGGCCTTCGCTTTTGCGATGGCCTGGCTGCCGGGCCACACCTGCGTCGGATCGGCGGTCGTCGTGATATACGCGCAGATCTCGCCGTCGCGGTTCACCACAGCGCCCCACATCCGCGCGCCTCCAAAGAGACCGCCGGCGTTTGGAAGCTTTGCTGCGGCCAGCATCGCCTGGCGCAACTCTGAGGCCGAGGGGACATCGTTGCAATTCGCCGCCGCCGCGTCGGTCGCTGAACACAACGCCGCAGCCACCAGCACACCAAGAATCTTTTTCATCGCTCTCCTCACTTGCGAAGCGCAGGACCTGTCCTGAGCGCCGGGACTTATACCATGCGCGCGCGCGTGCAAGTAAGATGGCAACGTGCAGCAGGCGACTTTCAAAATCGTCGAGGAGCTCACCGGCGTCGGCGAACTGTTCCAGGATGGAACAGTCCTGCGGCAAGTCCGCTACTCGATCACGCGCTATCAGGGCATGCTGGTCGGCTCCGGCATGCCGGTCCCCGGTCTGCACCGGATCGAAGGTGCCACGGACTGCGAAGTGACCGACGTCTCGCTGATCGGCCGGCCGCTGACGCTGCGCCTCGAGGACGGCCGGGCGATCGGCGTCACGCTGGCTGCGCGCGACGGCCGCATCCTGAGCGAAGGACACGGGCCGGGCGGCCGCTGCCGGTGCTGTTGACAGTGTACTAATCTACTAGTACAATCGTCCGCGTGGCGATCGTCTCCGTCGATTCGCGGGACCGCACGCCGATCTATGCGCAGCTCGATCGGGCCCTGCGCGCGGCCATCGCCACCGGCCGCCTGGCGGCCGGCGACCAGCTGCCGACCGTCCGCCAGCTCGCCGTTGAACTGAGCGTCAACGCCAACACGGTCGCGCGCGTCTACGCCGAGCTCGAACGCGCGGGCATCCTCGAGACGCGCCGCGGCGTCGGCACGTTCGTGAGCGCGACGCCGGCACAGGCCCACCCGCCAAAGCAGCACGAGCGCCGGCTTCGCACTTTCATCACCCGGCTCCTGGCGGACGCCTCGGCCGCCGGCTTCACGCTCGACGACATCCTCGAAGGGCTTCAGGCACATCGAAAGGGAGATTCGTAATGGCCGACATCGCCATTCCTGTCAACGCGCCGCGCCTCAACGTCATCTCGCTGGCGATCTTCATCGTCGCGGTCGCTGCGGCGGTGATCGTCGGCGTTCAGGCCGAGACCGCCGTCGCCCCGACGATCATCATCCTCGCCGGGCTGGTGCTGATGCAGTCGCCGCGTGTCGCGCAGCAATGGGAGCGCGGCGTGGTGCTGCGGCTCGGCCGTTACGTCGGGCTCCGCGGCCCTGGATTGTTCTGGGTGCTGCCCTTCGTCGATTCAGTGTCGTCCTGGATCGACCAGCGAACGATCACCACCGGCTTTGCCGCCGAACAGACGCTGACGTCCGATACCGTCCCGGTCAACGTCGACGCGGTGCTCTTCTGGATGGTGCACGACGCCGAAAAGGCGGCGCTGGAGGTGCAGAACTACCGCACGGCGATCAGCTGGGCCGCGCAGACCGCCCTGCGCGACATCATCGGCCGCACGGCGCTGACCGACCTCTTGCGCGGCCGCGAAAAGATCGAAGCGGACCTTCAGCAGCTGATCGATCAGCGGTCCACGCCGTGGGGCGTGACCGTCTCGGCGGTGGAAATGCGCGACGTCGTGATTCCCGTCGCGCTGCAGGATGCGATGTCGCGCGAAGCGCAGGCCGCGAGGGAGAAGCAGGCGCGCATCATCCTCGGCCAGGCCGAACTCGAGATCGCCCACTCGTTTTCAGAGGCCGCCAAGGCGTATCACGACGACCCCACGGCGCTGCACTTGCGGGCGATGAACATGCTGTATGAGGGGCTCAAGGAGAAGGGCGCCCTGATGCTCATCCCCAGCAGCGCGGTGGAATCGATGGGCATGGGCGGCCTGCTCGGCGCCGCGGCGCTGCGGCAGCAGTCGCTTACAGATAGCGGCGGCGAAGTGAAATAACGCGTGTCGCGAGTCGCGACTGCGGGCGCGCCGGACGCGGCAGATCCGGAAACACTGCGAACAGGTCGAGCAGCTCCCTACGATCGACCCGCACCACCTTCGGCCGCCGCGGGTTCGGCACCTCGGCAATCGGGCGCTGACGTGGCACAGCCATGAGATCGATCGGCGGACTCAACGGGACGCGACCGTGCTTCGGAGGCGCCCCGGGCATGTGCTGCGGCGGCGTATTGGCGAGCGGAGATCGACGCGGTCTCTTCTTCATCGAAACAAGTCGCGGGAGAAGCTTAGTGCGAAGGCGGCTGTGCGAACATAGTTCAGATTGCATCGAACAGCCGCATTCGCGACCGCAATTGTCCTGATGGTGCCGGTGCTGTTCGTGCAGGCACAGGGCACTCCTCCGCCGGCGCCGCTGACCCTGATTGCCCGAGAGGGGCGGCGCGCCGTCCCCACCACCATGGTGAGCGGCCAGGAGCTCATCGCGCTGGACGAGGTGGCGGCGTTGTTCCAGGTGACGGTCGCCGAGGACGCGCCGACCGGTGCCGTCACGGTGACGTTCCGCGGCCGTACGATCGTGCTGTCGTCCACACAACCGATCGCATCCGTGAACGGCCGTGTGGTCACACTGCCGGCGCCGGTCTCGCGATCCGGACGCCGTCTTCTGGTTCCGGTCGAGTTTCTTCCCCGCGCACTCGCTCCCATCTACGACCGGCGCGTGGACCTGCGGCGAACGTCGCGGCTGCTGATCGTCGGTGACGTCGTCGTCCCCCGCGTTGCCGCGCGCGTGGACGCCGTCGGGCCGCCGACGCGGGCGACGATTGAAATCAGTCCCGCTGCGCCGGCGACCGCGACGCCCGACGTCGGCCGGGTCATCGTCCGCGTCGAAGCGGACGCGCTCGACCTGGCGCTGCCTCCGGGCGGCGGAGGACTCATCGATCAGATTCGCGCCGGGGATCAGCCCAACACCATCGTTCTGGTCCTCGGCGGAAATGCCGGCATGCCGCGGACGGCAACCGCGACGGCCGATGGCGTCGCTCGAATCACGGTCGAAGTACCCAGCACGGCGCCGCCCCCCGCCGAATCTGCGTTCCCCCCACCGGCTCCCGCGCCTGCCTCTGACGTGCTGTCTGCCGCCGCGCGAAGACAGTTCGATCTGGTGGCGATCGACCCGGGACACGGCGGCAACGATCCCGGCGTTCGGACGGCCGATGGGCTGGAGGAAAAGGAGCTGACGCTCGACGTCGCGCGCCGGCTGCGGCAGCGGCTCGAAACACGGCTTGGCGTTCGCGTGATCATGACGCGCGAAGACGATCGCGCCATTGCGATCGACGAGCGTGCTGCCGTGGCGAACAACAGCAAGGCCGATCTCTTCATCAGCCTGCACGCCAACGGAGCGCTCGGCGCCGGGATGTCCGGCGCGGAGGTCTACCTGCTCAGTCTGGATCGCGAGGGAGAAGAGGTGCGCCGCAGACGGCGGACGGACGCCGTCTCGCTGCCCGCGCTCGGCGGCGGCCGCCGCACGCTGGAAGTGGTCCCGTGGAACCTGGCCCAGGCGGCGCACATCGAGACCTCGTCCACGTTCTCGGCGATGCTCGAGGAGGAACTGCGGCGACGGATCCCCGTCAGCCCGCGCGCCGTGCAGCGCGCCGGCATGCGTGTGCTCACCGGCGCGAACATGCCTGCGGCTCTGGTGGAGATGGCGTATCTCACCAATCCCGAGCAGGCGGGCAAAGCGCGCTCGGACGAGTTCCGCAATGGTGTCGCGGACGCGCTGTACGAAGCCATCGCGCGGTTCCGCACGTTCGCCGACGAGAAAGCCGCACCGTGAACCTGGGCCGGATTCTCCCCGTCGCCATTGGCGTCGCTCTGCTCGGTCTGCTCGCGTGGGGCGTGACCTCGCTGCTGGAACGGCTGACGGAGCGCGATCCCGCGGTCGTTGTAACGGCGGCGCCTCCGCCGCCGAGCGAGACAGCGCACATCGCCGCAACCCTGTTCTATGCGGCAGCCGAAGGCGACGCCCTGCTCCCGGTGCAGCGCGAGGTCCCGCTCGCCGAAGGGCTCGTTGCACAAGGGCGCCAGATCCTGGCAGCGCAGTTCGCCCCGCCGCCCGCGCCGTACATATCCGCGATCCCGCCGGGGACCATGCTCCGCGCGTTTTACCTCACTGAAAAAGGGGACGCCTTCGTCGACGTCAGCGGCATCTCCGCGGGGCATCCCGGCGGTTCGTTGACCGAGCTGCTGACCGTGCACGCCATCGTCAATGCCGTGACCGCGAACCTTCCGGCCGTTCAGCGGGTACAGATTCTCGTGGACGGCAAGGAAGTGGACACGATTGCCGGGCACGTCGACATCCGGCAGCCGTTGTTGCGCGACACTTCTCTGGTTCGCGCGCAGGAAGCGAACGCGCCGTAATGCAGAATTCTGAATGCAGAATGCAGGCAGTGCTTTCTGAATTCTGAATTCTGCATTCTGAATTAGAGTGAAAGAACACTATGCGTTCCGACGGCCGTCTCCCCGAGCAGCTCCGCCCCACACGTATCACTCCGAACTATCTGATCCACGCCGAAGGGTCTGTTCTCGTCGAAGCGGGCAAGACGAAAGTCATCTGCACCGCCAGCGTCGAAGACCGCGTGCCGCCCTTCCGGCGGAACAGCGGCAAGGGGTGGGTCACCGCGGAGTACGGGATGCTGCCGCGCGCCACCACGACGCGCACGCAGCGGGAATCGTCGGCGGGTCGCGTCGGCGGCCGGACGCAGGAGATCCAGCGGCTCATCGGGCGTTCCCTGAGGGCCGTGACCAGGCTCGAGGAGCTTGGCGAGCGAACGGTCACGCTCGACTGTGACGTCATCCAGGCCGACGGCGGGACGCGCACGGCATCCATTTCCGGCGCGTTCGTCGCTCTCGTCCTGGCGCTGAGCAAGCTGCGCGAGCAGGACGTCATCCGGACGATGCCCATCACCGACTACGTCGCCGCCACCAGCGTGGGCATCGTCGAAGGCGAACCGATGCTCGACCTGGCGTATACCGAGGATTCACGCGCCGACGTGGACATGAACGTGGTGAAAACCGGCGGTGGACTCTACATCGAGCTGCAGGGCACCGCAGAGGCGCTCCCCTTCGGCCGGGAAGCGCTCAATCGCCTGCTCGACCTCGCCGACACCGGAACGCGTCAGCTGTTTGCACTGCAGCGCGGACTTGTTGGTCAGTACTTGAACACGCGGACGTGACAACGTCCGCGCCACAGCGATGACGCGGCTGCTCATCGCGACGACCAATCGCGACAAGCTGCGCGAGATTCAGTCCGTCCTGATCGGGCTGCCGGTCGAACTCCTCACGCTCGCCGATCTCCCGGCTGCAGGCGAACCCGACGAAACCGGTGTCACCTTCGCGGAGAATGCCCGGCTGAAAGCCGTACATTACGCCGATGCGGCGGCGGGCGTTATCCGGGATCCGGAACTGCTGACAGTTGCCGAAGACTCCGGGCTCGTCATCGATGCGCTCGACGGCGAGCCCGGCATCCGCTCCGCTCGTTTCCTGCGGCCCGACGCCTCCTACCCGGAGCGCTTCGACGAGATTTACCGCCGGATGTCGTCGCACCCGGCGGCGCCACGCACCGCGCGGTTCATCTGCGCGCTGGCGGCCGTTCGGGGCGGCGGCGTAGTGTTCGAAACGACAGGCGTGATCGAGGGGGAAATCAGTCCTTCACCGCAGGGCACTCGTGGATTCGGATACGACCCGATATTCCTGTATCCACCTTACGGACAAACCCTCGCCGAAGTGAACGACGCGGACAAGCTGCGCGTGGCGCACCGCGGTCATGCGTTCCGAAGTCTGCGCACATGGCTGGAATCAGAGGGGGGAATATAGAACGGAGAACGTTGGCGCTGTTCTCCGTTCCATCACCCAGTGTCTGGCCGCGAGCAATTACGCCCGGGTTCGTGGGGGCGGGACGTGTTGGCCGGTCGGTCTTACGGCTCGTAGGAAGGAATTAATACGACCGGCCTGGCGAGGTAACTCGTTACTCAACTCCTCAAAAAGCGCCGACCCCGTGGTCGGCCCGCACGAACGCTCCGTCGCGCGTGCGGAACAGAAACTTGGCCTCGACGAGTCTGCCGAGGAGCGCATCGCATACTGCACGGTCCAATCCCCACAGCCGCTGCGCCTGCGCGATCGTCAAGCGAAGGCCAGGCATCTCGATGTACTCACCCTGTACACGTCGAAGCACGTCGAGAGACTGCTGTTGTCCGGCCATTGGAGCTCCGTTTGGCTGTTAGAGGATCCGCGAGGCTACTTTCGAGCAACGCATATGCCACCAGGGCGAACGCGCTGGGGGTTACGGCCCGGCATCAGGATCGTTGAGAAAAACAGGCGATACGACCGAGTTTGCCGTCAAAGTCATGCCCCAGACGAGCTGGTCCGAGGCTCATCCGTGTAGCGCGTTACCCCTTCTCTGTCTTGAATCCGGTCACTAAAGGAAGCCGGCTTCCGTCGGGGCACACTGGTTGCACACGTCACTTCGGAGGACTTCATGCCCCTGAACCTGGTGCAGCATCGTGTCGAGTCGAACGTTTGGGATCAGGTCGGCCGGCAGCGGGAGTGGGATGCGGAACGCTGGCTGGTCGCAATCGCAGCGAGCGTCTGCGTCATCGCCGGCCTGCGCCGCAGATCGCTGACCGGGCTGCTGTTTACGCTGGGCGGAGGCGCTTTCGCCTGGTGGGCAGCGGGCCATGCCGACGAACGGATTCAGTGGCGCGGACAGATGCGGGCCGCACTGCCCACATCCCGCCGCCCCGCGGACCCGATCGGGGAAGCGTCTGAAGAATCGTTCCCCGCGAGCGACGCGCCGGCATGGACCGCGAGTACCGGCAATACGTCGGGGGCCTGCGGCGGCGTCGTCCGCCCGATGCGAAATCAATAGATCGCCGGCGGCGCTACAGCGCCGCCTCTGGTGTATAACCTCCCTGCCATTGCCGACCAGTCGGCAGGCGGAGGTTTCCCATGCGCAGAATGACCGTTTTGGCCGGCGCCTGCGTGTTGCTCGCTGGCGCTTCCATACCCGCACAACAGGCTCGCGGCACGCAGGGCCCCACTCTTCAATCGGCCATCGCCGCACTCAACGTCACAGGTGTCCGTTCGATCAAGGTCACCGCGAACGGGCGTTTATTCGTGCTTGGCCAACCGCCGACCGCGGCAGAGCCCTGGCCGATGCGACAGGTCAAGGCATACACCCTTCAGATCGACTACGGGCCGGGCGCGATGCGCGTCGAGCAGGTGCTGACGATGCCGACGCCCGCGCCGCGCGGGGGCGGCGGAGCGATTGCCGGCGAGCAGCGGCAGGTCCAGTTCGTGCGCGGCGCGTACGCGTGGAACGAAACGCAGCCCGCCGGCGGTGGTGCGGCTACCTTCACGCCCGCACCGAATGCGGCGGCCGACCGCCTGATCTGGATGTGGTCCGCGACGCCACAGGGGGCGCTCAAAGCCGCCGGCGCCACATTGGCGAAGCCGGTTGCCGACGGCGCGGAAATCCAGCTGACCGTCGGCGGACGCTATCCGCTGCACGTGCACATCAACAAGCTGAACCAGGTCGATCGCGTCCGCGCGTGGGTCCCGAACGACGTGTTCGGTGACATGCTCGTCGAGACGACGTATTCCGGCTACCGGAACTTCAACGGCCTTCCGTTCCCGTCGCGCATCCAGCAGACGCAGGGCGGCCATCCGACGATCGACCTCACGGTAACGGGCGTGGAGATCAACCAGTTCGTCGATATTTCGGTCCCGGCTGAAGTGCGGAACGCTTCCGCGCCGGCGGCGCCGGCGGCGAATTCGGAAAAGGTCGCCGACGGCATCTTCTGGATCACCGGCGGTTCCCACCACAGCCTGGCGGTGGACATGGGCGATCACGTCGTCGTCATCGAAGCGCCGCAGAACGAAGCGCGCTCCGATCTGGTGATCGCGACGACGAGAAAACTGATTCCCAACAAGCCAATCCGGATGGTGGTCAACACGCACCTGCACTTCGATCACTCCGGCGGACTGCGGCGGTATGTGGCCGAGGATGCAACCGTCGTCACCCATACGGCCAACACGGCGTTCTTCGAGAAGGCGTGGGCAGGTCCGCGGACGCTGCTGCCCGATCAGATGGCGAAGTCCGGCAAGAAGCCGATCTTCCAGGGCGTGACCGACCGTTAGGTGCTGAAAGGCAGCAACAACCGGACGATCGAGCTGCACGTGCTGCAGGGCAACCCCCACAACGAGCAGACGCTGGTGGCGTGGATGCCGGCGGAGAAGATTCTCTTCCAGTCGGACATGATGAACCCGCCGGCGCAGGGTGCGCAGGTGCCGCCGCCGACGGCGACGATCACGAACTTCTACGACAACCTGATCCGGCTCAAGATTCAGCCCGACCGGATCGTTGGCGGCCACGGGAATCGAATCGGAACCGTTGCGGATCTGAATCTGGTCGCTGGCAAAAAATAGAACGTTCGGGTCGAACGACTCGAACGACTCGAACGACTCGAACGACTCGAACGACTCGAACGACTCGAACGATCAGATCTTTCGAAGCTTAACTTTTCGTATCGCGTGATCGCGCCCTTTCTCGAGTATGAGATGGGCGCGTTCGCGCGTCGGCAGCACGTTCTCCCGCAGATTGACGAGATTGATGGATCGCCAGATCTGGCGGGCGGTCTCGCGCGCATCCTCGACCGACAGCGCCGCGTAGCGGTGGAAGTACGACGAGGGATCGCGGAATACCGTCTCGCGCAGCATCAGGAACCGCTCGACGTACCACAACTCGATGTCCGACTCCTGCGCATCGACGTAGATCGAGAAGTCGAAGAAATCGGAGACGAATACGCCGCTGCCCGCCTGCAGGACGTTCAACCCCTCGACGATCACGACGTCCGGGTTCTGCACGATCTCGAACTGTCCCGGAACGACGTCGTAGGCGAGGTGCGAATAGACCGGCGCCGAGACCTCGGGAACGCCCGATTTCACATCGGCCATGAAGCGGAGCAGCCGGCGCACGTCGTAACTCTCCGGAAAGCCTTTCCGCTGCATCAGCCCGCGTGCCTCGAGCACCCGCTGCGGCAGGAGAAAGCCGTCGGTGGTCACGAGGTTGACCCGCGGATGGCCGGGCCAGCTCGCCATCAGCGCCTGCAGCACGCGCGACGTGGTGCTCTTCCCCACCGCCACGCTGCCGGCGATGCCGATCACGAAGGGAGCCCGCGGCGTGTCCGTGCCGAGGAACGTGGCCGAGGCGGCGTGGAGGTTTCTCGTCGCGGCGACGTAGAGGTTGAGCAGCCGCGACAGCGGCAGGTAGATGTCGGCTACCTCGTCGAGCGACATCCGTTCGTTGACGCTGACCAGCCGGCGGAGCTGCGGCTCCGTCAGCGGCAGCGGAGTCGCGGCGCGGAGCTTCGCCCACTCGGCACGCGTGAACTCGACGAAGCGGGAGACCGCAACCTGCCCTGCCCCGAGCGACGTCGAGGGGCCTTCGTTCATAACTTCACGAACATCGCCAACGCCATCGCCAGGCCGACGACCACGACCGCGTGGCGGACGGCAGTCTGGCCGGCGCGGCGCGCCGTCCCGGCGCCCATCAGCGCACCGAGGCTGGCGCCGGCGGCCATCAGCAGCGCGTCATCCCATCGAATCAGGTCGGTGAAGACCAGATACACGATTGCAATGCCGTTGATCGCCACCGCCAGCAGGTTCTTGAGCCCGTTCATCTGATAGATGTCGGTGTGCCCCATCAGGCTGAGCGCGGCCAGCATCATGATGCCGATGCCGGCGCCGAAATACCCTCCGTAGATTCCGACCACCAGCTGAAACAGCATCGTCCACGACAGCCAGTGCGAGCGGGCGTGGTGCAGCGCCGTCAGATTGAAGCGGCGCTGCAGGCGCTCCTGCGCCATGAACAGGAAGGTTGCGAACAGGATCAGGACCGGGATCAACCGCTCGAACAGGTCCGGAGGCGTGATGGTCAGCAGGACCGCCCCGGTCAAACCGCCGATGAGGCTCGGCACGATCAGCGCGTACACACGCCGATCGGCCTGCCGCATCTCGCGCCGGAACCCCCAGGCGCCGCTGAGCGACCCAGGCCAGAGAGCGACGGTGCTCGTGGCGTTGGCGTTGAGGGCTGGAACTCCGAGCCAGATGAGGGTGGGCACCGTGAGAAGCGTTCCGCCGCCGGCAACCGAATTGATGGCCCCGCCCGCACAGGCGGCGAGGAAAACGAGCAGCTGGTGCACCTGCGCAAGCATACGGCCTTTTGGAAGGACGCTGAGCTGTCGTTCAGGAGTGACAAGCGTTCAGGCACGCCAATACATCCCGACCTCGACCGCTGGCGCGGCCTTTGCCCACGGCCTGGGCGCATTCTCGAATGCGCAAGCGCGGATTTCGTGGGGCGAGCCTTCTCAGGCTCGCTCGCGACCCGAAGGGTTCGCGCCACGGGACCTGAAATCCGCGCGAGTCCCAGGGTTGCGCTGTGCCACGGAGGGTTCAGACGATGAGATGCTGCCTCACCCTGCTGGTTAAAGGGCTACTTGTTCTGACGATGGCCGCCCCGGCTGCGGCCCAGAACCGCCCGGTCCCACGGCCGGCGCCGGACTTTCTCTTCGAAAAGCCGCATGCCTCGGTCACCGTTCGCGGAAGCTGGCTCTTCACCCGCGCCAACAGCGATTGGTACGACTTCGTTACGGATCTGCTGACAGTCGAGTCGAAAGACTTCAACGCTCCCGGATTCGGACTCGACGTCAACGTACCCGTGACCGACCGTCTCGAAGCGCAGGCGTCGTTCGACTTCAGCCGTTCGAGCACCTTGTCGGAGTACCGGGACTTCGTCGACAACAACCGGCTTCCGATTCAGCAGACCACCAGCCTCCGCGAGCTGAACATCGGCGGCAACATCCGCTACCTGCTGATGGACCGCGGGGAGCAGGTGAGCCGGCTCGCATGGGTGCCGCGGCGGTTCGTTCCGTTCGTCGGCGCCGGCGCCGGAGCCTTCAATTACAAGCTGCAGCAGACCGGCGACTTCATCGACTTCCAGGATTCGTCGGTATTTGGCGACGACTTCGTCTCGAACGGGTGGGCACCGAGCGCACAGGTTTTCGGCGGTGTCGACGTGCGCGTGTTCAAGCGGGTGTATGTCACCGTTGATGGCCGATACCTGTGGTCGGATGCCGACCTCGGGCGCGATTTCATCGGCTTCGAACCGCTCGACCTGGCGGGCTTCCGCCTGTCCGGCGGAGTGAATTTTCAGTTTTGAGTTGTGAACTTCAGTTTTGAGTTGTGAGCTATCAGTTCTGAGACGTAGCTTCCGCCTTCAGGCGGAAGATCGTTTAATGGGGAGTTGATATGAGATCAGCCCTGCTCGTCGCCGTATTCGCCCTGCTCGCCGTTCCGGCGCGCGCACAGACGAACGACATGCGCTGGGAGCCGTGGCTGGGCTGCTGGAACCTGGCGGTGGACAACCTCCGTCCGCGCGAAGCACCGGAAGACGTGGCGGGGCCCGCCGCGCCTCGTCCGGCCACCCCGATCGACAGCGCTCCGCGCGTGTGCGTGAGCCGCACGCCCGACGGCGCCCGATTCGAAACGACGGTCGGCCCGCAAACCGCAATCGATCAAACGATCGTCGCCGACGCGGCTGCGCACCCTGTGAACGACGGAGAGTGTTCAGGTACACAGCGCAGTGAATGGTCGAAGAACGGTCTGCGGCTTTACTCGTCGGCGGAGATCAGGTGCAAGGGCGATGCGGGTCTCCGCAACGTCTCGGGGTTATCGCTCATCGCCCCGAACGGCAACTGGCTCGACATTCAGGCGGTCACAATCGGCGATCGAGAGACCGTCCGGGTCAAGCGGTACTCCCGCGCGCCCGATTCCCCTGGGGCGGCGCGTCCGAACGTCGCCGGCTCCCGGCTGACGCTCGACGAGGTGAAGGAAGCCGGCAGCAAAGTCTCGTCCGGTGCGCTCGAGGCGGCGCTCATCGAGACACTCGCCGGGTTCGATCTGAACAGCAAGAAGGTGATGGATCTGGCGTCCGCCGGGGTGCCTGAACCGGTGATCGACCTCGTAATCGCACTCTCCTATCCGGACAAGTTCGTGATTCAGCGCCTTGCGCAGGTCGCGCCGTCGGGACAGACCACCTTCGCGCGGGATCCGTTCATGCTCGGTCCCTTTTCGACGCCGTTTTTCTACGACGGCTATTACTACGGGTCGCCGTACTTCTACGAGCCGTTCGGCTACCGCGGCTACTCGTTCTTCGGGTACGGGCCGACGTTCGTCGTCGAGGGCGTCGATCCCGGCGGCAGACCGAGCGGGTCCGCGACAGGAACAGGACGCGTCGTCAACGGCATGGGATACACGCGCGTAACGACGCGAGCGGACGCCGGATCGAGTTCCGAGCCGCCGGAGAGAGCCGCGTCGAGATCGTCGGGCGCTTCCGCCGCGCCGCGCGACACGTCTTCCAGTTCGTCGTCCGGCTCGTCGTCCTCCGGTTCGTCGTCTTCGGGCTCGTCGTCGGGCTCGTCCGGCGGCGGAAGTTCGTCCCCGGCCGGGAATTCGAGCGGCAGCGGGTCCAGCGATACGGGCCGGACGGCCGTCCCGCGCTAACCGAGCCCCGCCTGCAGCTGGATCAGCAGCGCACCGGGCCGCGTGTGAAACGCGACCCGGTGCAGCAATCCCACCACCTCGTCGAGTCCGCGCTCCCTCAGTAACGTTTGCAGATCCACCACGATCATGTCGCGATCGATCTGGATGCCCGGCGGCAGTGTTTTGATGTACCCGGCAATCACCCTCGCGACCACCGTCAGCGGTCCGCTGGACGGCAGCGACCATCGCAGCCACAGAGATGCGTCACGTGGCAGATCGGGCTGCCGTTCGATTCTCAATCCAACCGGAATGGAGGGCAGAAGGCGGGTCCGCGGCTCGACACGCACGATCGCTTCGTCGGCGTCGAGGAACGTAACGTGGACTGACGCAATGTGCGGGTGATCCGCCAGCCGCCGGGCAATCAAGCGATTGACGAGCGTCTCCCTGATCGGGATCTCGCCCACCAGGGAGGTTCCGGCAATCTCGCCCGGCTCGACCCCATATCGTTGGAATAGTTCGTTGAGCTTCTGCATGCTGCAAACCGCCCGGCTGGCGTCTGCGTCCATATTGCCGGAACATCTCATCGCTCGAGGCGTAAGATTCCGTGGAGTAATTTTGATGCGACCTTTTGCTCAGGTATTTGCCGGCCTCCTTCTGGCCATCGCCACGGTGGCCGCGGTGGCCGCGCAGCCACCCGCACCCGCACAGGGTGTGCCGGCGCCGGGCGCTGGCGCGGCCAAGCCCGACCCGCCGCCCTCCCCCGCCGCCGTCGAGCGCGCAGCTCAGATCCTGGCGGAGGCGAGGAAAGCGCTTGGCGGACCGGCCCTGGACGCGGTGACGACCGTTGTCGCCACGGGACGAACGCGCCGTGTGCGCGGGGACAACCTGGTCCCGATTGAATTCGAGATTTCGATTCAGCTGCCCGACAAATACGCGCGCAAGGACGAGAGCCCTGCTGAGGAAAGCGAACCCACGTCAACCGGGTTCAATGGCAGCGATGTGATTCAGTTCCCCGTCGCGCCGGCCAGGGGCGGTGGTCCCGGCGCACCGCCGCCCGGCCGCCCGGGCGGTCCGGCGCCGACACCCGAACAGCTTGCCGCGCAGCAGGCCGCTCAGCGGGCCACGCGCCTGACAAACACCAAGCAGGAGTTCGCGCGGCTGGCGCTCGGCATGTTCGCCAGATCGCTCGAGACCTACCCGATGACGTTTGCCTTTGCGGCGCAGGCGCAGGCGCCGCAGGGAACCGCGGATGTGATCGAGGTGCGCGGCGCGGGTAATTTCGCCGCCCGGCTCTTCATCGCGTCGGACACTCACCTGCCCATCATGCTCAGCTGGCAGGCTCCACCGACCAACGTGATCGTGACGACGCCAGGGCAGCCGCCGCCCCGCACCGTGGCGCCCGGCGCCGTGATCATTTCCGCCCCGGCCGCGCCGCCGCAGTCGGCGAGCGCGGAGGAGCGCGAGAGCTACACGAAGCAGGTGGCCGCGCTGCGCCAGAAGGCGCAGGCCGCGCCTATCGAATACCGGTTTTATTACGCCGACTATCGCGACGTGAACGGGGTCAAGTTCCCCTTCCGCCTCCGCCGCGCCATCGGTACGGACACGACGGAAGAAACAACCTTCGATCGGTTTCGCCTCAACACGCAGATCGATCCGCGGAAGTTTGCCGTTCCGAAGTAATCGATAGTCGTAGTGTCCGCCTTCAGGCGGACCAGAGGCGTAGTGTCCGCCTTCAGGCGGACTCAGGCGGACTTGTCGAGGATCGTGGCGACTGCTGGCCGCCGGGCGAACAGCAGGGATGACAGCATCGCGGCGATGACGATCGCCAGCCAGCGCGCACCGGACATCTCGCGCCAGTACGCCCGGACCTCCGCCAGCACGATCGTCAGTCGTGATTGCGGCGGCTGGTCTGCGGCAGGTGCTTCCTCCGCCGGCGAATCGACCCACAGGTTCTGAATCGGACCTTCCGCCGGAAGCATCGCGATGATCTCCGTCGTCACCTGCGGCGCCAGTCGGTCCGGCAGCAGGCGCGGTGCGTCCACAAAGGCATGCGCTCCTGCCGATCGGCTGGTCAGCGGCGCACCGACCGCGCGCAGATAGACCTCGTTGAAGTGTCCGAGGCGGGACGGATGCGGTACGACGTGGAACACCAGCTGTCGGCGTTCGCCGATGAACAGGATGTCCCCGTCGTCCTGCATCCGGCGCAGCACGTCGCGGAGCTCGTAGATCGTCTCGAGCGGCGTGTTGACCAGTCCGATGTCCACGGCCAGTCCCATCGTGTGCACGGGCACCGAGGTAATGGCGTTCGGATTGGTCGTCCGCAGTTCCTCCTGGTAGTCAGAGTGGCGGACGAGACTCGTGATCTCGACCGGCCCGCTCTTCACGCGCGACGCGATCTCCAGCAGCGCGCCGATCGTCGCCGCCCGGGCGGCCGTGTAGCTGGTCTGATTCGCGAGATCCTTCTCGCCGATCGGATGAGGTCCATCCAGCCGCGGGATGATGTTGAAACGCAGCGGCTGGTCGGGCAGCGGAACGAGTCCGCCGTTATCGAGGGCGCCGGCGAGCTCGCCATACTCGCGCAGCATCAGGAAATCGAGATGATCCTGGTAGACGCGGCGGATCGTTTCAGCGGATTGGGCGCTCGACATGGCGAGCTCGACCATCATCCGATCGAGTGCCGGCAATCCGGCGAACGCCGGAGGAGCAAAGGAGCACACGCCGCTGATCGCGATGCAAACGGTGAGGGAGAGTTTGCCGACCATAGGCGCGTATCCAGTGTAACAACCGCGTCGAGCTGAACCGGCTACCTCCTCCGGCTGAAGCGCAGCTATGAAGCTGAAGCTGGACGGATCACGTCGTCGATGAAGATCTCGGTGAGGTGCGGCTCGTAGCGGCCGCGCGCCGCGCCGGCGCGCAGCATGCGCACGGCTGCGGCAGCGTCCGTCCGCCCGGTCCGGTAGGCGCGCTCGGGCCCCTGCGACGTGAGCGCATCGTAGTCGTCCGCAATCGTGACCACGTTGATCTCGCGTGCCCACCAGCAGCCCTGGCGCTCGTTGCGGTTGGTGGCGTAGTCCTCGCCGTGGCGGCGCGCCACGGTGACGATAAACGGATTGTTCAACTCGGGCCGGCCCGCATCGCGCAGCCGATCGATCATGCACGGCCCTTTGCGGCAGTGCGCATCGCGCACGATGCCGAGCAGGTAGTCGGCACGCATCGCCGCGTCCTCGGCGTTATCGCCCCTCAGGTCGGTACCGCGCATCAACTCGATGAACGGCGCACAGTCCTCATGCTGCTTGCCCAGATCGTGCAGCAGCGCGGCGAGCATGATTTCGCGAATGGTCACACGGAGCGGCGTGATGCCGTGGGGCAGGCTCGCCTCGGCGACGGCGCGCTGGTTGACCGACAGCGCGAGCTCGCCGGCCATTTTCATGACGCGGAAGTCCGGACAATACGCGGGATCGAAGAACGTGGCCTGCGACGGCGTCCCCTCGATCACGATCGCCTGGGGACCTGAGTAGCGGGCGAAAATCCCGTCCGCCACGGCATCGATGTCTACGTCGGTCTGAACGAAGTCCGGGAGGTCGCTTCGCCGCCGCCCTGCGCTACTTGCTCGCATGCCCGATTAGGTTTCTATAGTCATGCCAAAACGGCAGGACCCAAAACGCCCCGCAAGCCGGGACGGACGCAAACGGCTGCGCTGGCCGACCGACCACTTTTGAAAGCAGCCCTGCAGTCCACGCCGCGCACAACGTCCGCCCATGGATTCCTACATTGATGTCGACATGATCAGCGCTAACAACACGAATGTCAAAAAAGAGTGATTTGCGTCAATTGCCGCCCACGGCCGGAACCCGTTGAAAACATTGTTGTTTGTGTCCGAGGAGGGACCGAAACGGCTGTGGCCCGTGAGTTGCTCTGCCGGAGCGCATGAGCTTTTCACTTGCCGTGGATCGGGTTCGCGCCCACTTCAACGAGATGCCTGGCCTGGAACTGACGGTGCCCCAGACCGTCCGCCTCGTCGGGTTCGGCGTCGACGATTGCCGCTACGTCATCGATGCGCTCGTGGACATGGGATTCCTGCGCTGGACTGCGCGGCGCACGATCGTCCGCACCGACAGCGTCTGGGGACGCGAGCCGGAATCGTCCTACGTTTCTGTCAGACGACGTTAGAGGCGCAACAAAAGCGTCCGCTCGGTACTCAGATCGTGGCGCGGACCTTGTCAGGTCCGCGACTTGATTCCGCTTCGCGTCAGAGCAAATTCATCCGGCTCGTCGCCGAAGCCGAAGTCGATCGACTGCAGGCACGAGACCAGCTTGTGGAAGTGCAGATACATCACTTCCCTCCCTTCCGCGTCGAATGCGTGCCCGTCCCGCCACGTCATCTGCCAGTCACGATCCCCGGCCAGCAGGTCCTTCTGATACTGGGCCGTGATCGTCATCTCCTCTTCCCAGTAGATCTTCGGCCGCGCCTTGAAGGAGCTTTTCGCGATGCGCTCGCGCAGGCAGTTCGTGAGGATGTTCTCGTCCACCCGCACGTAGTGCGGGTTGGTCAGGTGTGCCATGACGTCGGGCACGATCTCGAACGTGCGATTGTTCGCCTCGGTGTTGCGCCAGAAGGTCCCGTGTCCGCCAAGCTTGCGCTGACGCGGCGACACGACGATGTGGGTGTTGAGCAGATCGTCGGTGACGAAGCGTCGGACGTCGCCCCAGACGACGTCCAGATCCGAATAGGCCCACCAGTCGAACTCGCGCAGGTCATCGGCGAACATCAGCCCGTAGAGAGGCTTGAAGTCACAGATTTTCCGCACCAGGGCGCGATCGATCGTAATCGTGGTGCCGAGCACGGCCGACGCCCGGGCGTTGAACTCGCGCAGATCCGTCGCCCTGATGGTGACGTTCGGCGGCGCCGGCACGTCGAAGTCGGCGTAGATCAGCCACTCGACGTCCGCGTTGGTCTGGCACGAGCGGAAAAAGGCCGGCAGCCATGGCGGGGGCGTGCCAAAGAACGTATTGACGATGGCGACGCGCGGCCTCGCACTCAACGGGTCGCGACCCAGCGATCCCGCGCCGCTCCCTCGCCCGTCAGCAGTTCGAGCAGGCGGGCCTTGGTTGGAGCATCCGGACTGAAGCGCGCCTGGTAGACGTAGCGCAGAAAGTCCGGCGGGGCATCGTCGGGAACCGAGGCGCCGTGCGCGCCCGTGGAATTGAGAAACATCAGCGCGCTGTTGCCAATGCCTGGCACGTCGCGCGCGAGCACACACTCGTCCGGCTTGAGCCAGAGCGGCGAGGTGTGCGGCTCGTCGCGCTCATGAACCAGCCGGTACAGCTGGGTGCCGTAGGTATGCGGCGCGTTGCGCGGAGCGGCGTAGAACAGGGCGACGAGGAACGCCCAGCGTGGATCGCGATGCGGCTTGATCAGGTACCCCCGCCGGCGCAGCATCAGGCGGGGATTCGCCGCGCGCAGCGTGATGCCGGACTGGTCCCACGATCCGAGCGACGGCCACGACGAGCGCACGAAGTCGTCGAGCGCCGGGCGGAAGGCGGCAATGACGGCCGGCAGCAGCGCCTTTTCGACCGCCTCGTGAAAGACGTCCCACACCGCGCGGCTGAATGCCGGAGCCATGACGAACGGGACCGGCATTTCGTCGCGCAGATCCGACGTCTTCTCGAAGAAGACCGGCGCCGGGAGCGAGTCAATCATCCGGTCGTAGAGGTAGTCGGGAAAGACGTTATCGACCACGAGATGCGGGCACGGCTCGAGCTGGAGCCGTGCGCGCCCGACCGCGGCGGTGACGTGGGCGAGCACGCCGGCGGGGTCGACGCTGGCGCGGAATTCGTTGACCTTCACCGCTGACTTCGCGTCCTGGACGTACACCGACATGCAGCGGTCGATGCGTGCCTGAAGCTCAGGCAGCGTCGCCAGCACGGCGTCGTGCGACGCCAGGGCCGCCTGAAACTCCTGCCGGCTCTGCTCGGCGGTGCGGCGGATCTCGCGCAGCTCGCGCACCATGTTTTTCTGCTCGCGCGCCATCTCCTCGCGCAATGCCGTGATCATCTTTTCCGTGGCGCGGCGGCGCGGAAACAATCGGTCGAGCCAGCGGCGGGCGGCGGCGTCAGCGGGCATCCGGTGCTAACTGTAGCATTCGCTCCGCGATGTCATCGATTGGCTCATCCGTCGCGTCCTGCGTGGATGACGGTCCAGCCGGAAATACATTGAAACCGGGCTGAAAATGCGTGGTCCGGATCTTGCCGGAACAGTGGGTGGAGGAACCGAACCCATGCTCCGCACTTTAGCAACAACGACTGCATTCATCGCTCTTATCGCCGGCGCCGCATTCGCGCAGGGCAACGGGCGGAACAGCGCCCGCAACCAGGGCATTCCGCCCGGCCAGATGCCGCCCGCCGGACAGTGCCGGGTGTGGTACGAGGGCCGGCCGGCCGGCCAGCAGCCGCGTGCGACCAATTGCAACGAGGCCGAACGCATCGCGTCGCGCAGCAACAACGCGCGGGTGATCTATGGCAGCGACGTGTATGGCCGCAATGATCGCTGGGGCAACCGCGACGACGATCGCTGGGGCCGTGACGATCGGAATGGCGACCGCCGCTACGCACGCCAGGGCTACGACCAGGGCTACCGTGACGGCATCACGAAGGCGCAGGAAGACTCGCGCGACGGCGATCGCTACGATCCGGCGCGTCACGATTGGTACAAGTCCGGGACCCGCGGCTACGACAGCCGCTACGGAACGCGCGATGATTACCGCGCGGCGTACCGCTCGGGCTTCGTCCAGGGCTACGACAACGCCTACCGTGGTGATGTTCGGACCACCGACCGCGACCGCGACCGTCAGACTGGTTCGATCTGGGAGAGGATCACCGGCCGGAACGACGGGCGCTAGCCCGGATTTCGAACGCGGATTCGTGGGGCGAACCTTCCAGGTTCGCCTCGCGAGCCCGACAGGGCTCGCGCCACTACTTCAATTCCTCAATCAACGCGTCGATCTGCTGATACTGCAAACAGCCGGGCGTCATCTGCGGCGACGGCGGGCAGCCGGCAACGCGCCAGCCGTAGTCCTTCTCGATCGTCTCGGCGACCGCCGAACGGTTGGCCCCTCTCCTGATGAGCGCCTGCAGCCGCGTGCGCATTGCCGCGATGCTGGCGTTGAACCGGGCAAGGTCCGCCTTTCTCGCTACCGGCCCGTGGCCCGGGATGACGATGTCGAAGTCGAGTTCGAGCGTCCGCTCGAGGGTGCGCGTCCACTCGATCAGACTGCCACCCTGCACATAGTCGACGTAGATCGGCACACCGGGCCGCGAGCTGCTGATGAACAGATCGCCGGTGTGAATGGCCTTCAGCTCGGGGAAATAGATGATCGCGTCGCCGCTGGTGTGGCCCCTGCCGAAGTAGTACGCCTCGATGTCCCTGCCGCCCAGATGCACGTCCAGCCGATCGCTGAACGTGACTCGTGGCAAACCGATCGGGGTGCCTGGCGTGTCCTCGTAGTACGGCCGCTTCAGGTTCTTCAGGTTCGCGTACACGTTCCGGTGCGCGATCACTTCGGCGATCGGCAGCATCTGGAGATCGCCGCCGGCGTGATCGTCGTGCTGGTGCGTGTTGATCACATACCGCAGCGGTCTGTCGGTGATGCGCTTCACCTGGGCGAGGATGTCGGCGTGGTTCCGGTCGAACATGTCATCCACCAGGACGACGCCCTCGGAGGTGGCGTAGACCGCGACGTTGCCGCCTTCGCCGGAAATCATGTGGAGATCGCCCTGAATCCGCTGCGATGTGAGCGGTCCGGGCGGCTTGCTTTGCGTATAAACGACCCAGCTGCCCTGCGCGGCGAACGCCGTCGCGAGCGACAGGATGAGCAGGACGCGGTGACTCACCTGGCTGTGTCTATCGAATGGCCGCGATCGATTCGACGCGAATGGTCTTCGTCTTCGCGTCGAGCGTGCCGGTCACGCGCACTTTCTGCGCGGCGTATTGTTCGGGTGTTTTCTGATCGCTGAGGACGTACGCGCTCTTGCCGTCGAACAGCACGTAGGCGGAGCCGTGCGACACGACACACGCTTTGACGCATTCGGCGTCCGTCGGCCCCATGCGCATATGGTTATGGGTGCCGAGCGGACACATTTCGTCGGTGATGATGCCGGTGAACGTCTGCTTGTCCTGCGCGGCAGAGACGGCCGCGGCAACAAACAGGCTGAGCATCACCGGCTTCATCACACCGCCTGTCTCAGAAGCCCGGAATCATGAGGTGAGCGGCGGACGTCCCGGCATCCATCACCCACACGCCGCCCATCTTGCCGTTATCCGGGAGCCCCAGCGATTGCGCCGTTGCCCCTGGAACGGCCACCGTCATGTGCGAGCGTGCACTCGCCTGATCCTTGCCCCAGCTGTGATACCAGACCGATCCGTACTCAGGCTTTGGCCGCGTGCCATCCTTTTCAGCGGCGGCGATGGCGGCCTGCCGCTTGGCGCGATCGGGCTCGGCTTCGAACATCAGGTTCTGCTTGATCCGATCGAGGTTGCCCATGCTGCTGCACTCCACCGAGAACGGATCCTGTCCCGGAAATCCCGAGCTGTCGAAGCACACCAGTCGATTGGTGCCTTTCCTCAGCGTCGTATAGCTCCAGTCACTCGGATTCCATTTGATGACGGTCGCCTGATTCCGCAGCTGCGCCGGCGCTGCGAGCACTGCCTTGTCGACGTCCGCCTGCGAGGCACCCGGCTCGAGCGCCGGCGGCGGCGCTGGAGCGCCCCGTCCCTGAGCCAACACGCTGGTCGACACCGCCAGCAGCGAAAGAACCATTATCAGAACGCGTTTCATACCAGCCTCCATCTTGGGCCTGAGGCCCGGGGCCTTGCGCCCGCTTAGAGGCCTCATTGTAGGTCAGCTCGGTTGAAGTGGAAGAAGTGGAAAAGTGGAAAAGTGGAAAAGTGGAAAAGTAGAATCTGCCCCTTATGGACGCGATCATTACCGACTTTGTCCAGCGCTTCGAGCGCGGCGGATTGACACGCCGGGAGCTGATTCAGGGCTTGTCGTCGCTCGTGGCCGCCGGGGCTGCGGCCGCGCCGGCGGCGGCGCAAACGACCGGCCTGCAGGCAACCGGCGTCGACCACACCTCGGTCCTCGTCGCAGATCTGCAGCGCTCGGCCGATTTCTATGCAAAAGTCTTCGGCCTGACCCCGGTCAGCGAGGACAAAGCCAACCGCATCCTGCGCCTGGGAACCGGCGGCACAGGGGTGAACAGCACGCTCGTCTCGCTCCGTCAGCAAGGTCCCGCGGGCGACATCGATCACTTCGCGCTCAGCGTGAAGGGATTCAATCGCGACGCTGTGACCGCAGTCCTGAAACAGCACGGACTGACGCCGGCGAATAACGTCGAATTCGGATTTCACGTGAAGGATCCGGACGGGGCGGTCGTCCAAATCGTGTGATGCCGGTGTATCGCACGCGCACCGAGTCCGCGTTGGTTATCTTCACCGTCGCGGTCCTCGTGATTTACGCACCGCTGGAAACGTGGATCTCCTTTCCGCGACTGCTGAGCCTGTATTACCTCGTCGACGCCATCGGGCTGGCACTGCTCCTCGCCGGGGTCGTCATGTGGCGCCGGACTCGGATCACTTACGCAGCGGTGCTCGCCGCTGGCTACGGATGGCTCGGCGCGAATTTCTGGCGCGGGATGGCGCTGCGGCTGGCGCAGGCCTACGACGCGCGCGAGTGGCCGGAACAGAAGATCGTGGAGGTTGGGTCGACCGGCGTGGCGGTCGGAGGCGCTGTGCTGATCGGCCTGTGCGCCGTCGGCGTGATCCTAGCGATCGCAGTTACCGCACAGCGCGACCGCCAGCGATGAAGTGCGGCCGAGCTCGATCCCCCGGCGCCGAGCTAGGGCGACTGAGATACCGATCCGGCGGGTGCGTGCGCCAGCGCCACGCGTGAGGCAGATCTATAGGGACGGACCAGGGACCAAGGACTAGCTAGCGCGGCGCCTGGCAGGACCAGTTCGCCGCGTCCTTCAGGTCGCCGGTGCCTTTGTATTCCGCCGCCTGGGGATACATGCACAACGGGCGGGCCAGACCGTTCGCGCCGGTGCCGATGATCGAGTTCGGCGCGATGCCCTTCTCGACCCAGCGTTCCAGCGTGCCGATCTGATCGAACCCGTTGACTCCCGGACCGCCGCCGCAGTGGCCCATTCCGGGCACCATGAACAGGCGCATCCAGTCGTTTTGGTTGCGCCCCATCTTGTTCAGCACCTGCTCGTAATACCAGATCGTCGTTTCCGGAGTGATGCCGGTGTCGGCCCAGCCATGGAACATGAGCAGCTTGCCGCCGCTCGACTTGAACTTGCCCAGGTCCGGGTTGACCGCATCGACGTAGCCGATCTTCTCGTCGAGGAACTTCATGTCGCGATCGATATCGAACTTCTCCCAGGCGAAGTTCGGGTCGTTGTAGGCGATGCGCACGAGATCGAACGTGCCGCCGCCGGGGTTGATGTTGGCGGGGCTCGCGGCAATCGGATTGCCGAGCGCCTGACCCGAGAAGATCAGCTCACCGTTCGAGTCCTTCACGCCGCCGTAGAAGGTCTCGACCGTCTTCATCTTCGCGTCGGTCAGGCATCCGGCCGTCTTGCCGGCCGTGCACTTGAGCGACGACAAATCGACCTTGCAGGCGCGTGGATTGTTGAGGAACCCTTCCTTCAAGGTGTCGCACGTGTTCACCAGGTTGTTCACCAGCGCGGCGTCCTCGGCGGTCAGTTTCTGGTCGGGGTTGCGTACCAGGCGCGCGCTGCGTTCGACGCCTGAGGTCCACATGTGGATGTGACGGCTCGCGAGCGCGCCGGCGATGATGCCGTCATAGTCGTCCGGGTAGCGCTGCGCTTCCATCACCGCCATCCGCCCGCCGGTCGAACAGCCCTTGAAGTACGAGTACTGCGGCCCCCGGTCGTAAAACGCTTTGACGATCTGCTTCGCCTTGACCGTCATCTCGTGCGTCGCGCGATAGCCAAAGTCGATCATCTTTTCCGGGTGCCCGATCGCCCACGCGCCGCCGGCGTCCTGGTGGCCGGTATCCGTGCCAGCGGTCGCGTAGCCGAGGCGGAGCGCCTGCGGCATGTCGTTCGTCATGCCCTGAATCGAACCGGCAAATCCACCGTTGCCGACGCCCATGAATTTCCCGTTCCACTTGTCCGCGGGCGGCAGCCACAGTTCCATGTTGATGAGCGAGTCGGCCGAGGGTTTGAGCACCAGCTGGAGACGGCAGTGCTCGGGAATAACCCGCGGCGTCGCCGGGCCCCCGCCACGCGGACCGGCAGCCGCCTGGCGTCCGCCCTGCGGACCATCTGCGGCTCCCCTGCCGCGTGCGCCCTGCGCTTGTCCACCGCGCCCGCCGTCGGCGGCGCCTGCAGCGCCTGCAACAGGGCGGGCCGGAGTCGGAGTGGGTACCGGGCCTTCGGCGACCAGGCGAGCGCTGGTAATCGTCGCGTTGTCGAGCTTGAGGCCGGTAAGCGCGTCGCAGGGCGTGGGCGCCGCTGCGGCGCCGAGAAGCATGAGAGCGATACTGCCGATCATGGGGAGTCCTCCTCCGCGGGTCCGTCTGCCGCCTGCGCTGTGTCGCAGCGACGGCGGCCAAGAAAGGCGGACACTACGTGCGGCAGGCGTAGCATGGGGCGCGGTCACCGCCTCTTGCAAGAAGAATTTTTCACGACGAGGATGAGCAGATGGTCCCCGACGATCGCGCCGCTCGAACGGCCGATGTGGTCGACAACACCGACACGAACCGCTTCGAGCTGACGACCGATGGGCAAACGGCGTTCCTGCTCTACAAGAAGACGCCCGAGACGCTGGAGCTCATTCACACCGAGGTGCCCGAGGCGCTTCGCGGACGACACCTTGGCGACGCTCTCGTCGAATACGCGCTCGACAAGGTTCACGCCTGGCGACTGCGCGTTGTGGCAATCTGCCCGTTCGCCCGCGCGTATCTCCGGAAGCGCCGCGACGGCGGATGACGCGCGCTCAGCGCGTGTGGTCTGAAATGTGCGCCGTCACGCGCTCGTGCGCGACGCGGACGGCCGTGGACGCCTCCGGCGGTGCCGGCAACGTCGCCGGCCGTGAGGCCGGAATCCTGACGACGAACGACGAGCCATGGCCCCGTCCCGCACTGGCGGCGCTGATGGTGCCGTCGTGGAGCTCGACGAACTGGCGGGTAATCGCAAGTCCGAGGCCGAGGCCGGAATGCTCGCGGGTGTGCGTGCCATCCTCCTGCCGGAACTTGTCGAACACGTGCGGCAGGAAGGACGCCGCGATCCCGATGCCGGTGTCCGCAATTTCGACGACGGCATGCGTGCCGTCGAATCGCGTCGTCAGGCTGACGGCTCCGCCTTCGGGGGTGAACTTCAGTGCGTTCGAGACGATGTTCCAGAAGACCTGGCGCAGCCGGTTCTCGTCCCCCTCCACGACCGCGGAGGATCCGAACTGACAGTCGACGACGATCCGCTTTGCTTGTGCCGTGATGGCAAGACTCTCGGCAATCTCCGCCAGCAGGACGTCGATCGGAAGGGGCCGCCGTTCGAGGAAGATCCTGCCGGCGAGCACGTCGGACATGCCGAGGAGGTCGTCGGTCAGCCGCCGCAGGACGTCGACGTTGCGTTCCAGGACGGGCAACCCCCGGCGCACATCGTGCGGCTGCGTGTTCATCGTTTTTCCCAGGAGCCGCACCCAGCCCGCCACGACATTGAGCGGCGTGCGCAGTTCGTGCGAGAGCGTCGCCAGGAATTCGTCCTTCAGCCGATTCGCCTCGCGGGCGTCCTCTTCTGCCTGCCGCCGGCTCGAAATATCCACGGCATGCGCAATGGCGTGATCGGGTTGCCCGCGGCTGTCCCTGACCAGCGCACCGTTGACGAGCACCCAGACGATGCTGCCGTCCTTGCGGATGTAGCGCTTCTCCGTCGTCCAGCGGCCGCGCACGCCCGCACTCAGCTCCGTCATCGTGATCCGATCGCGATCGCGGTCATCCGGGTGCGTGATCTCGGCGATTGTCTTCGACAGGAGTTCGTCCGGCGTGTAACCCGTGATCGCGCCGAACTGCGCGTTGGCCCGCAGGATCCGTCCGGTCACCGGATCTGCCATGGCGCTGCCGACGGCGGCCAGCTCGAACAGGGCGCGGAACTCGGCCTCGTTCACGCGCATCGCCTCGCGAAGCCGATGGTAGTGGTTGGCGACAACCACGCTGGCGATCGCGACGCCGACGAACACGAAGATGAGCGTCTGCTCGCCGGGATTCTCGACGTAGAGGCTCCATCGCGGCTCGACGAGAAGCGCCATGCCGGCAACGCTGAGCGCTGCGGCCATCGCACCCATCGCGGTGCCCCAGGCGGCCGCCGCCAGAATGATGATGGGCACGACCAGGAGGAACGTCGGGTGGCCGGTCGGCCCCTGGAGCCGCTCGGTCGCCAGAAGTGCGGCGACGACGAGGATTGCGGTAGCGACAAGCCGGACGACGGGCAGGAGGTGCACGCGCGACAGCATTATGCCGACCCTCGCCGTCAATATGCATCACCCGGGCCCGTGCCGGCGTTCAAGGCGGCTCGGTTCTCAGCGCGTGCTGCTGAGGTGGCCCGCGACCAGCAATGCGAGCGTCCCGATCGCTCCATCGAGCGCGCTGGCCCATGAGGCGGCTTCGGCGCGGCGCTGCTCGATAACCAGCTGAATCGCGGCTGCGCGCAGCGGCGCCGCAGCGCCTGTCAACACCGACAGCGTCACGGCTCCTGCCAGGAAAAAGCCGGGAGCGACGGCCATCACGGCGACAAACAACAGAGCAGTCGCGAGGAGCGCATACTGGGTCGCCACATCTGCTCGCAGATAGCGCGCCAGCGCGGCGCCGAATGCCTCGGACAGCGTAATCGCGCTCACCAGCACCGTCAGTTGCATCGGCGTCGCGCTTTCGCCGGTCTGTGCCATGAACGTGATGGCGCTGGCAGCACCCCCAATCAGCGCCGCCGGTACGATCACGCGCAGCGGCCGGAACGCCGCGCCGGTTGCATCGCTCTCGACGGCTGCGGCCGAACGCGTTGGCGTTGCCGGCGGTGAAGCCATCGCCAGCGCGATGGCGAGTCCCGACGCGGCAAGGACCGTTTCGGCGATCCATGCGGCCGCGAATCCAACCGTCTCGACGAGGATCCCGCCGGCCACCATCATCGCCACCAGGCCGATCAACTCGAGGCTGTGGGTCTTCGCTTCGATCTGCTGGAAACGCTGCGGCTGCCCGTCCGCGACACACGACTCGAACAGCAGCGCCTGGTCGGCACCCGAGCGGAACGTATCGCCAAGCGCGACGCACACGCTGGCGACGACCAGGCCGGAGACACCTTCGGCCAGCCAGCACAGGAGCATCGCGACGATCTGAATCGCCGATCCGAGGATCAGGCTTCGGCGATGGCCGAATCGATCGGCGAACCGGCCGGTCGGCACTTCCAGCAGCGTAATGGCGATCTCGCCCGCCGCGAGGACCGCGGCAACTGCCACGGGGGAGACGTGCTTGTACTGCACCCACCAGAGCAGATAAACGGCGTGCGTAATCCCTTCGACCGAGACCACGCGGTAGAAGGGATAAAGAACGAGGTTCCGGCGGAACGGGGATCAATTGGGAGGCATGCTGCGATCAGTACTACCATGGGATCCCGGTATGATGCTCTCCGTTGTCTCCGACGTGCGCGGTCATCATCCCGACCTACAACGAGCGTGAAACACTGCCGCATCTGATTCGGCAGCTCATGGAGTTCCCCGGCGTCCGCGTGCTCGTCGTTGACGACGGCTCTCCGGATGGGACCGGCCAGATCGCGGAAACCCTCTCCTCGACGTTCCCGGGCAGGCTCGAGGTCATGCACCGGCCGCGCCCCGCGGGACTCGGCTCCGCATATATCGACGGGATGCAGCACGCGCTCGGCTATCAGACGGACCTGATCGCGCAGATGGACGCCGACCTGTCGCACGATGTCAGGTATCTGCCGGATCTGATCGCGGCAGCGTCAACCGCCGACCTCGTCATCGGCTCCCGCTACGTTCCAGGCGGAGGCGTGTCGAACTGGTCGCTCGATCGCCGGCTGCTCAGCCGGTTTGCGAACTTCTACGTCCGCGTGGTCACGGGCCTGCGGGTGCGCGACGCCACGGCGGGATATCGCTGCTGGCGGCGCGAGACGCTCAGACGGCTGCCGCTCGAGCGGCTGAAGTCGAGCGGTTACTCGTTTCAGGTCGAGATGGCCTGGGAAACCGTCCAGCGCGGGTTGCGCGTCGCCGAAGTTCCCATCGTGTTCGTCGAACGGACGCAGGGACGCTCCAAGATGAACTGGCCGGTCATCATGGAATCGATCTGGCTGCCGTGGCGGCTGCGACGGTCAAGGACGACCGGGCGCACGTGATCCGCCTCCGCCGGCCGGATCGCGTGGCCGCGGGCGTTCTGATAGCCGTGGCGGCACTGACGATCTTTGCCCTGCGCGCGTCGAACAGCATGGCCGACTTCGAGGTCTATTGGCGCGGGGCCACGCGCGCCGCCGCCGGCGAGCCGCTCTATCGCGCCGACGACGAGCACTATCGGTTCAAGTACTTTCCGGCGTTCGCCGTGCTGACGATTCCGGTGGGCTTCCTGCCGCTGCCGGCGGCAAAAGCGGTCTGGTTCACGGCATCGGCGCTGCTGCTTGCGCTCCTCGTGAGGTTGAGTCTCGACGTGCTGCCCGAGCGCCGGCGGTCGAACGCCGTTCTCGCAGTGGCCGCGATTGCCGTGCTCGGCAAGTTTTACGGCCACGAACTCATTCTCGGCCAGGTCAACGTCCTGTTCGCGGTTCTCGCAGTGTGCGCGCTCGTGGAGATGAAACGCGGGCGCGAAAGGCTCGCGGGCGTTTTGATCGCGTTCACGATCGCCATCAAGCCGTACGGTGTGCTCTTCCTCCCGTGGCTCCTGGCACGCCGGAAAGCGGCGTCGGCGACAGCGGCCTTGCTCACGCTCGCCGTGATAAGCGTTTTGCCGCTGCCGCTCTACGGTGTGGATGGAACGATCGCACTCTATCGCGACTGGTGGGCCACCGTCAGCGGCACGACACCGTCCAACCTGCTCAATCCGGACAATGTCTCGTTCGCGAGCGCCTACGCGAAATGGTTTGGAGCAGGCACCGTGGCGACGTCGGTTGCGTTGGTTACGGCACTCATCGCGCTTGGCTGCACCGCCATGGTGCTGGTGTATCGACGGGGCCTGACGTTCCCTGAAGCAATCGAAGGCAGTCTGCTGCTGATGCTCATTCCGCTGCTTTCTCCGCAGGGCTGGGATTACGTGCTCCTGCTCGCAACCACCGCGGTTGTCCTGCTGGTCAATTATCTTGATCGTCTTCCGAGGGCGCTGCAGGCCGCCGTCGTCGCGGCGGGACTGGTGATGGGGTTGAGCGTCTTCGATCTCATCGGCCGCCCGGCGTACGCCCGGTTCATGGAGATGGCGGTGATTACCGTCTGCGCGAGCGTGCTGCTCGTCGCGCTCTACACGTTGAGGGCGCGACGAGTCGCCTGAACGTCAGCGGGAGGCGACGCACCGGACGTGCCTGCTCGCGGCTCCGGGTTCGGGACGTGGAAAATCCGGGCCCTCCGGCGTGGACTGACGACTACGCCGTCGCCTTGAATGATCCGAGCGACAGCCTTCGAATCGTGTCGGTAACCAGCTGCCCCGGAGGCCAGTGGCAATAGTGGCGGCGCCGACGTCGCAGGGCCTGCGGGCCGATTTACCGCCTGCGCTGATCACGTCCCTCACAAGTCGCTCGCGCGCAGGCTCGTCCGGTGCGTCGCCCACTGAGGCGGCCGTGCCGGCCAAGGCCGGCATGACCGACTCACACCCATGAGGACGTCGCGCGGTCCGCCGTCCTGCGCGCATTCGAAACACGCGTCAGGCTAGCGCGTTTCTTAGATTGGAAGGTCAGGCCGGGCCAGGCCGCGTCAGCAGGTCTCTCGGCTCCGCCGGCCGCTCGGCACGCCGGCGGAGGTTCGACTGGCCTAGTCGACACTCGTGACGTTCGCGATCGTCACGGGTAGCTCTCGTGCGTTCTTCGCTTCGACAGCCGGAGTCGCGTTTTGCCGCGCCAGCGAGCGGGATCGGCGACGCTGATCACCTGTGGCTCCCCACGTTCCCACACGGGCGGAACGGCAACCGTCGCGACAGCAAGTCAAAAACTGCGCTAGTTCGTGCCTGTTGATCCGAGAGCTCCACCGCCGACCACCGCCTGCATGACCATGTTTTCGAAGTCGCGCAGGAACTCCTGGTTCGACGTCTGCGTCATCACCACGGCAACCAGCTTCTCCTTGCGATCGACCCAGAAGTGGGTGCCGAAGGCGCCGCTCCACCCGAACGTCCCTTCGGTCAGGAACGAGTTACGCGCGACCGGATCGTTCACCACGCGGACGCTGAGGCCATAGCTTTCACCCTTCGGGCGGCCCGGAAGCGTGTCGGGCGCAAAGACGGAGCCCATCAGCTCGACGAGGCGCGGACTGAGAAGGCGTTTGCCATTCAGTTCGCCGCCGTTCACCAGCATCAGCGCGAACTGTGCGTAGTCGGCCGGCGTGCTGAAGAGTCCGCCGCCGCCGGAGAAGTAGATGCCGTTGACGAAGTTGGGATACTGCGCGGGACGAAGGCCGTCGGCCGTCCGCGAGTAGAGCTTGACGAGACGCGGGTTGCCGATGGGCGCGACGTAGGTGGTGTCCTTCATTTCGAGCGGATCGAAGATGCGCTGCTTGACGAAACGGTCGATCGGCATGCCCGACGCGACTTCGACAACGCGCGAGAGGACGTCGAACCCTGCGGCGGCGCTGTAGGCCCAGCGGGTGCCGGGCTGAAAGTCGAGCGGAACCCTGCCGAGGCGCGGGATGTAGTCGGCCAGCGTCTCCTTCGGCCCGGCGGCCACGGCGCGATTGGCGAAGTTGCTGTTCGTTCCGCTGACGACGCCGGAGGTGTGCGTCAGGAGATCGCGAATCTGCACCTCGCGTTCGACGGGAACGGTGTAGTAGCGGGGCTCCGGCGCGCCTCCCCGGCCGCCCGGCGCGGCCGCCGGTGCCGCCGCGCCGCCGCCGCGCGCACCCGGCGCCGCGGGCAATGACACGGCGACGGTCATGTTGCGCCACTCGGGAATGAACTTCGAGACCGGATCCTGCAGCCGGACCTTGCCTTCCTCCAGCATCATCAACGTCGCCACGCCGATGACCGGCTTGGTCATCGACATGATTTCGAAGATCCCGTCCTTGACCATCGGCTTCTTGGCTTCGATATCCATCAGGCCGAACGCTTCGTGGTAGGCAACGCGTCCATTTCGGGCCACCAGCGCCACGGCACCGGAGAAGCTGCCGGCGGCAATATGGCGCTCCGTCAGTTCGGCGACACGCTTCAACCGCTCGGTTGAAAGCCCGACCTCCTCCGGTTTGGCGGTCGGCGCCGCGGCGGTGAGAGGCCAGGCGAGCGTGAGTCCGAACACGATGGTGAGACCGGCAACGGCCGTTTGCAGTGTCTTGAACATGATGCCTCCCGCGTCGCCCTGCTGGGCTCGGCGTGGGGCGGATGCTAGCACAAGGTCCGCCTGAAGGCGGACACTACCTACGGCCTACAGTCAGCGCCATCATCGGCCGAGAACAAACGGCATCGACGTCTTGCCGCCGCCACCACCAATTGCAAACGGACATAACGAATGACAACGATCGGAAGCTCCCTCGTCATCAAGGGCCAGGTCACCAGCCGCGAAGACATCACGGTGCACGGCCGGGTCAACGGCCAGATCTCCATGGTTGAAGGAAGCCTGCTCATCGCGCCGACCGGCCAGGTGGACGCCGAAGTGGACGTCACGACCGTGACGATTCACGGCAGCCTGTCGGGCGACGTGGCGGCCAATCAGCGCGTCGAGCTGACGCCGACGGCAACGGTCAAGGGGACCCTGCTGGCGCCGTCGGTGATCCTCCGCGAGGGCGCCTCGTTCAATGGCCGCATCGAAGTGAACAAGAAGGGCGTCCCAGCCAAGAGCGCCGCGAAGCCCAACTGATCAGGCGCAGCTGAATTCTGCGATCATTAGTGCGATGAGTCGTGGCGAGCCTG
This sequence comes from Vicinamibacteria bacterium, assembly GCA_025938035.1. Next base: position 28,819 of record JAICQE010000002.1, on the reverse strand, counting down.
CCCGCCTTCGCTTAGGCTGCGGCGAGGGCTCGCCCCGCAAATTGCGTCATGTGGGTGCTGATCGCCGGAGTCGCGGCGCTTGTGCTCGCGCACACTGCGCCCTTCCCGTTTCTCGTCGACCGCTTCGCGCCGGCCCGCTCGCTCTGGCACATGCCTCGCGACACGGTCCCGCCCGTCGTCTATCTCACCTTCGACGACGGCCCGAATCCGACGGCAACGCCCGAGCTGCTCGATGCGCTGCGGGACTCCGGCGCACGCGCCACGTTCTTCCTGATCGACGACCACCTGACGCCGGCGACCGCGCCAATCGTGCAGCGGATGTTCGCTGAAGGCCATGCCGTCGCCGTGCATTCCAACAAACGAACGCTGATGATGAAGACACCCACAGCGCTTGCCGACACCGTCACGCGGCAGCGTGAACGGATTCGGCAGCTGACGGGCGGCGACCCGTGCCGGCTCTTCCGTCCGCACGGCGGCTGGCGAAGCACGGCGATGATCGCCGGGCTCGAACGCATCGACCACACGCTCGTCGGATGGAGCTTCGGGCTCTGGGACTTCAACTGGTATCGCCGGCCGGAGCCGGTCTCGCTCGCAGCGCGTCTCGCCCGCCGTGCCTCGGCGGGAGACATCCTCGTCATGCACGACGGCCATCACGCGAATCCGCGCGCCGATCGGCGGTACACCGTCGCAGCAACGCGAGACCTCGTTCCGGCGCTGCGTGCGCGAGGATTCGAGCTCGGCACGTTATGCGAGCCAGCGACCACGTAGTCCGCCCTTCGTAGTGTCCGCCTTCAGGCGGACCTTGGGCCGTTTGCCGTCACGAATGCCTCCGCGAGTAAACCGATTACGGCGCGAGTAACTCGTCGTTTTGCGCCGACGCGCAAAACCCACGCGAAAACGATCGGCTGATCGGGCCATCTGCTTGCCAGTGCCGTCCGCGAAAGGAGTGTGCGGATGTCACGACATTCGTTGTTGAGCAGGATTGCCATCGTGGCCGCGGTCGCTGGTGCGTTGCCGGGCGCTCGCCACGTCATACAGGCTCAGGCAGGTCCTTCCCTCGTGGACCAGAACCTTCAGGTTCGCACCGTCGCGACCGGACTCAACCAGCCGACGAGCCTGGCGTTCATCGGCACGAACGACCTGCTCGTCCTCGAGAAAAACACGGGGCGGGTGATGCGTGTCTCTCAGTCCGGACCGTCGCTTCCGGTTCTCGATCTCGCCGTCAATTTCGGTTCCGAACGCGGTCTCCTCGGAATCGCGCGGCATCCGGATTTCCCGGCCGTGCCGCACGTCTTTCTGTACTGGACGGAAAGCACAACGGGGTTGGACACGAACGTGCTGTCCGAAACGCCGCTCCTCGGCAATCGTGTCGATCGATACGTCTGGAACGGCTCCAGCCTCACGTTCGCTGCGAACATCATCCGGCTGCGGGCGATCCAGCAGGATGTGACAAACGGCGTGGAGCGCGGCAACCATGACGGCGGGGTCCTTCGCGTCGGACCCGATCGCAGACTCTACGTATTCGTCGGCGATCTCGGGCGGCGCGGTCAGATGCAGAATCTCCGCTGCGGCCCGGCGGCGATCTTCAACTGCCCGCCGAACACACCAACACCCGACGATCAGTTCGGAAATGGCGGTCCGGCGCCGGACGACGAGCATCTGAGCGGCGTCGTGCTGCGGCTGAATCTCGACGGCACCGCGCCTTCGGACAACCCGTTCTTTGCCGCGGGTGCGGCGATCCCCGGCGAGGTCGGCGCCAATATTCAGAAGCTGTTCTCGTACGGTCACCGCAACAGCTTCGGCATGGCGTTCGATCCAGAGGGCGGCGGATTGTGGCTGCAGGAAAACGGCGACGACAGTTTTTCCGAACTGAATCTCGTCACACGCGGCATGAACGGCGGATGGGTGCAGATCATGGGGCCCGTGTCGCGGATCGCGCAGTTCAGGGAAATCGAAACGACATTCGGCTTACAGAACCTGCAGCAGGTGCGGTGGCCGCCGACAAACATCGCCACGCTCCCCGGCGAGGCGCTGTCGCGCCTCTTCACGCTTCCGAATTCCCACTACGAGGACCCGGTCTTCAGCTGGAAGTGGGAGGTCGCGCCTGGTGGAATCGGCTTCATCAGCGGCCGGGGACTTGGTCCGCAGTACGACGGAGACCTGGTGGTGGGAGCGGGAACGCCGATCCTCGAGGGCGGTTACCTGTTTCGCTTCAACATCACCGGGAACCGCCGCAGGGTGGGAGTGGATGACCCCCGGCTCGCCGACCGTGTCGCCGACAATCTCGCCAAACACGAGATCACGGAGAGCGAGAGCCTGTTGTTCGGCCGCAACTTCGGCGTGACGACCGACGTGCAGACCGGCCCCAACGGGAACCTGTTTCTCGTGTCGCTGACCAACGGCGCGATCTACGAAATCTCCCGGCGATGACTTCGTAGTGTCCGCTCGCCTGTAGTGTCCGCCTTCAGGCGGACCCTGGGGGGGACGGAGGTTACGGAGCAAACGGTTTTACAGGAGAAACGAAGGAACGAAGACGAAACGGAGGGCCGTTCGATTGGTCGGCGTGTAAAGCACGCCGACAGCCGTGATGTGAGAGGACGCAGATACAACCGCACAGGTGCGGGCAGCGGCTTGTATCCCGCGTCCTCTCACATCGCGGCAGGCCGCCTTCGGCGGCCCAATCGAACGGCCGCATCCCTTCGTGATCTTCGTGTTCCTCGTGCTTAAAAAGAACTCCGTTCGTCTCCGTTCCTCCGTTTCTCCTGTGACAAAGCGCGCCCCACGATCGGGATGTCGTGAGATTTCGCGGCAATGGGGAAAAAGACGATGATGTAACGAATGAAGGACAACCGACTCCTGGATGGACGCTGCCTCCGCGATCAGATTCTCCGCGACGTCGCGGAACAGGTACACGAGGCAGCGCGGAGCCGCCGCATCGGACGCCTCGTGTCCGTATCGATCGGGGCGCACAATGCGGCGTCCGTCTATACGCGCAGCCAGGCAACCGCGGCGACGAAGGTTGGTCTTCGCTTCGAAGAGCAGACGTGGCCGAGCGAGCTCACGCAGGACGAGTGTAAGGCGCGGCTGCTCACCATGAACGACGACAGCGACGTCCTCGGCGTGATCCTCCAGCGGCCGGTGCCGCCGCACATCAACGGCCGCTCGCTCGCCTCAGCCATCCATCCGCTGAAGGACATCGAAGGGATGAACCCGGCGTCCATCGGCAACATCGTCTACAACGATCTGGCGCTGGCGCCCTGCACCGCGGCGGCGTCGGTCGAATTGATCAAGGCGACCGGCCTTCAGCTCCACGGCCTCGAGGTCGTGATGGTCGGCCACTCGGAGATCGTCGGCAAGCCGGCGGCATTCATGCTGATGGCGGAGGGCGCCACGGTGACCGTGTGCCATCACCTGACGCGATCGGTGGCCGCACACTCGCGGCGGGCCGACGCGGTTCTCGTGGCGGTGGGCAAGCCGCGCTTTCTCAACGCCGACATGGTCAAACCCGGCGCGGCGGTGATCGATATCGGCATCAATCAGATCACCGATACCGACGGCCAGACGCGGATCGTCGGCGACGTCGATACCGATGCCGTCAAGGAGGTCGCGAGCTGGGTGACCCCGGTTCCCGGCGGCGTGGGACCTGTGACGGTGGCGATGTTCATGCGCAACGCCATCAGGGCCCACAGCAAGCAGGTCGCGGCGGGCTGGATCTAACGCCGCTCGTGAACAACGCGCGTACGTCATTCCAGATCTAGCGAATAACGCTGAGTCGGATCGGCTACTCGACTGCTCGCTCGTATGACACGAGATGCCAATAGACGACTCTGACGTCATCGTCGCAACGTCGCGGCATCACACCGCTCGGGATACCTCGATGTGACTTGCACGATTTTCGGGTAACGCTGCAAGTCGGCGGTTTGATTTCCATCAAATTGAGAGAGAATTTGCGCTTCCCCCTCTAGGTCTTCAAAGGCGCCCGCGGCATGGGTGCCCGACATACGGATCGTCTCGCATGAGTCCTCCTAGCTGTCTGGTGATTCAACATAAGGACTCAGAGTTCCGCGATCGCGTGAGACGAATCCTGTCGCGCGATCACGGGTTCTCATTCGACTTCGTGGAGTGGCACCTGATCGGAACCGATCAGCTGGCGCGTTGCCATGCGGACATCGTCATCGCGGTGGCTGCTCCCGACATCGGACCCGCGGTGCGCCTGTTCGAGTGGCTTGGCGCTCACCCGGTGCGTCCCCCGATTCTTGCGGTGCTAACGGACCCGATCGAGGAAGCCGTGATCGAAACTGTGGTCAAGGCGGCCACTGATTTCGTCGTCCTGCCCGTCCGCGACGAAGAGTTGCGTCATCGCATCGCGCGCATGATCACGAGGCCCGGCGGCGATCCGAGCGCAGTACGCGAGCGGCTGATTGCGGAGGCCGGCCTGAGCCATCTCGTCGGTGCCGATCCGGCCTTCACACGAGTACTGGCCCAACTGCCACGCATCGCCCGAAGCGAGATGCCGGTGTTGATCGTGGGTGAAACCGGCACCGGCAAAGAGCTCTGCGCCCGGGCCGTCCACCACCTGAGCGCGCGCCGGAATCGATCGTTCGTGGCGGTGGATTGCGGGGCGGTTCCGGACCATCTGTTCGAGAATGAACTTTACGGCCATGTACGTGGTGCCTTCACCGACGCGCATCGGGATCAGCGGGGCCTCGTGGCCATGGCACAGGGCGGCACGCTCTTCCTCGACGAAATAGATGCCCTCTCGCCTGCGGCCCAGGCCAAGCTGCTGCGGCTGCTGCAGGAACGGGTGTACCGTCCACTCGGCGCCGACCGGTTCGTCGAGGCGGATATCAATGTAATCACCGCGACCAATCGTGACCTCGTCGCCTGTGTCCGTGAGCAGCGCTTCCGCTCGGATTTGTACTATCGCCTCAATGTCCTCTCGCTCGCGCTGCCGCCGCTGCGCGAGCGGCGCGGCGACATCATCCCATTGGCGCAGATGTTCCTGCACGACGCCCGGCTGTCCACCGGCACAGGACCGCTGACGTTTTCCGATGCTGCCCGGGCAACGCTGCTGGCTCACGACTGGCCAGGAAACGTCCGGGAGCTGCAGAACGTCGTCCGCCGGACCGTCGTCGCGTGCACCGGGACGCAGATCCGGCCTGGCGATCTCCCCATCTCACACCGTACAGATGACAACGCCGTTGCGCGGACTCGCTTCCGCACGGCGCGTGCGGCGGTTCTCAACGCGTTTGAACGGCGCTACGTCGAAGAACTCCTCCAGCGCCATAACGGCAATGTCACGCATGCGGCACGCGAAGCCCAGAAAGATCGGCGCGCGTTCGGCCGCCTGATCAAGAAGTACGGCATTCAGAAATCCACCCTCGTACACAGGTAACAGGTACATGTCGCTTCGCCGGGACTAATCCGACCCGGTACCGGGCGCGCAGACGCGCGGTGCCGATCGCCGGAAATCGCGACCAGCACATCACGCGCACGGCGGCGAGTGAGGTGTTTCGATCCCACCAGCGCACGCGAGCGTTCCAGAATCTCGCGCAAAAGGCCGCATTCGTTGTCAGCACCGGATGGCCGCAGCCTTGCTGTTCGCACGCCCCGTGACCGGTCCGGACAGAGGGGACGATGTCGGGAGCGAAGCCCCGACGCGCGCAATGGAAGTTCTGCGCTATTTCATCGAGCATCCGGGCAACGCCGAAAGCCTCGAAGGAATGGCGCGATGGCGGCTGGCCGAAGAGTCCATTCATCGCAGCGTCAGTGAAATCGACGAAGCCCTGCACTGGCTCGTGGACCAGGGCCTGCTGCTCGAACGGCGGACGCCGGCGACGGACGCGACGTTCTTCATCAATCCGGACAGGCTTTCGCAGGCCAGGGAATGGCTCCAGCGCGGACGCCGTGAGAGGCGCTCGTGACCGCCGAACAGCACATCAGCCGTCTGTCGTTCTTCGGCCGCCTCGCCGACGACTTCACACGGCGTCCAATCCCTGGCGGGGAGATCCATGTGTCGGTCGACGAGGATCCGCAGGCGCCGCAGTACAAGGACGACGGCCACTTCGCGTTCGTCGATCTCGAGCCGTCGGCCACCGACTATCACTTCCAGCTCGGCGCGCCTGGCTATTCGAGACGGGCGGTTGCCAAAGCACTGCCCACTCTGACGCCAGTTCAAATCGCGTACGACGGCGAGGACGAGCTCTATCTCAACCTCGTCGCGCCGCCCGCCGCCGGGGACGTCATCAAGTTCGAAGCGATTCCGTTTATTCCGACGGTGCCCAAAGATGCGCAGGTGTTCGGCGAGGCAGGGTTCGTCGCCGCCCTCGCGGAGCCGCTCGAAGGCCGCAACGTCAGCACGGCGACGCTGACCGCGTCGGGAGGACTGGGCGCCGGGCAGATCCTGCGGGTACGGCGCGGACCGAATCTGCGTTTGCGCCGCGCGCCGACGGCGACACATCCCGCGGACGTCACCGTCGTCGCACTGCGGATTGCGGAGAACGATCCCGCCGAACCACCGCTCGAGGGCGCGGTCGTGACGGTCACGCAGGTCAACGGCGCGCCGCCTACCGCCGTCGCCGTCGGCAGCCTCACGCTGCAGCGTTTTTCGCTGGCGGGCACATCGCTCCTGATCCTCGACGACGGGAGCCGTGTGACGAACTCGGACGAACGCGGCGACGCGGTGCTGGTGTTCCCCGGTGAGAAGGTCATTACGAGTGTCACCGTCAGCGTCGTGAGGGCGCAGTACGTCACGGTGACCCCGACGATCGCAATCACGGTGAAAACACGAAACTTCCAGAAGGTGTTACTGACCCACGTCTAGGCTGGGCGGTCGGACGTGTTTCGAGGTGCGTCATGGCGAAAGCAGCGCGATCACGTGAAGAGAGCGAGACCAAACGCGAGGAGGTCGCTGCCCGCGTGATCGTCACCAATCTGTTCCGGACACAGCCGGTGTCGTTCCACTACTGCGGCGGCAGCACGCGGTTAGGGCCGCTCGAATCGAAGGAGCTCGATCGCAGCCTGCTCGTGTCGCCCGAGCTGGCGCACCTGATTGCCGCCGGCGCGGTCCAGATCGCCGATGCACCCGCACGCGCCCCGCGGACGGAGGCGGAGGCGGCGGCGCCTGAGGGCGAACGTCCATCACGGTCCACCGCAGGAGAGAAGTAACGTGCCGACCTATCTCGCTCCAGGCGTCGTCATCGAGGAGATCTCGTCCGGCAGCCGGCCGATCGCGCCGGTCGCGACGTCGACGGCCGCTTTCATCGGCGCCGCCCGAAAAGGGCCCGTCAACCGCGCCACGCTGGTGACCAGCGTCGCCGAGTTCGAGAAGGTGTTCGGCACGCCGTACCGCGTCACGCCGACAGACGCGCACTACCTCGCCTATGCGGTGCGCCATTTCTTCGAGCAGGGCGGCAGCCGTTGCTACGTCGTGCGCGTCGCGCACTACAACAACCCCAACGACGCCACCACACTGCAGGCGACACCGTCCACCGACACGTTCGCTGGCGTCGATGCGGCCGGTGTCGCAGTCGCCGCGGCATTGCGGGTCAGCGCGATCAGCCCGGGCGTCTGGGGTCAGGGCCTGACGGCGGAGATCCGTCCCTCGAGCCGCTTCTCGGTGCGCCTGAACGCCGATATCCCCGCCGCCGCCGCGACGCAGATTGCGCTGAACGAGACGCAGGAAGTGCGGGCCGGCGACCTGCTCTGGGTGGTCGAAGAGGTGAGCGCGACGGTGGATTCGGTTGCCGCCGGCGTCGTGACCTTCAGCACGCCGCTCGTCACCAGTCTTGGCGCCAACTTCGCCGGGAACATCAACACGAACATCCCGGCGTTCGGTCCAGCGCTGGGCTACCTCGGACGGACCTCGCAGGCCGGAACCATCGCCGTCACGGCCGGCGTCCTCCCGGTGGGTATTGCCGTCAACCCGGCGACGAAGCTGGACGGGTCGCCCCTCGGCCGCGGCGACACGCTGACGTTTGCCATCGCTGAGGCGCGCATCGTCGTCGATCGCGTCAGCGCCGCGCCCGGCGCGACGATCGTCCACTTCGCCAGTCTGACGCTACCAGGCTTTTTGGAGGCGCGCAGCCGTGTGTACTCGCGCGAGTTCACGCTGCTGGTGCGCGACAACACGACGACGCCGCCGACGGTCCTCGAGACGCACGAGAACCTGTCGCTCGTCAACACCAACCTGGCCGATCACGTCAATATACGGCTGAACCCAAACCGCGGCGCGTCGCAACTCGTCGTCGCGACCGATCAGAGCGGCACCAATGACGGCATCTTCATGGATGCCTCGTCGAAGCCGCTGGCCGGCGGCAACGATGGCCTGACCGGTCTCGCCGATCCCGACTTCATCGGCAGCGTGCTGCTCAAGACCGGCCTCCACGCGCTCACGCCGGTCCGGGACGCGGCGATTCTGGCCATTCCCAATGCGTCGGAGGCGGTCACCAAGGCAGCCATCGCCTATTGCGAGCTGCGCGGCGATCTGTTCCTGATCCTCGAGCGGCCGCGCACTACCACCGACACCATTCAGATCTACCGGGCGAAGCTGGCGTCGAAGTACGCCGCGCTCTATCACCCGTGGATCGAAATCATCGATCCGTTCACCGGTCTGCCGCTGCGCGTGCCGCCGTCGGGTGCCGTCGCCGGCGTCTACAGCTTCACCGATCTGCGCCGCGGGGTGCATAAGGCTCCGGCCGGACTCGACACGGGCAAGGTCATCGTCGCCACCGGCATCGAGACGCGTCTGACCAAGGCGCAGTACGACGTGCTGTATCCGGATCAGATCAACGCCATCCTGGCGCTGCGCGAGGGATTCCACGTGTGGGGATCGCGGACCATCTCGCCGGATCCGGAGTGGCTGCAGGTGAGCGTCCGCCGCCTGTTCAACTTTCTCGAGAAATCGATCGAGAACGGCACGCAGTGGGTCACCTTCGAGCCGAACGACGCGACGTTGTGGAAGAGCATCGAGCGCAACATATCCGCGTTCCTCCGGATTCAATGGCTCGAGGGCAAGTTGGTCGGCGCCAGCGAGCGTGAGGCGTTCTTCGTCCACTGCAATGCCGCCACCAACCCGCCCGAGGTGGTCGAGGCCGGGCAGGTGGTCACCGTGATCGGCGCCGCCCCGTCGCGCCCCGCCGAGTTCGTGATTTTCCGCATCAGACAGAAGGTTGGTCCGGCGCCGAGCTGACGCCAGCACGAGGACATTGAATGGCTGAATACCTTTCACCCGCGGTCTACGTCGAGGAGCTGTCCTCGGGGGCGAAGCCGATCGAGGCGGTCGGCACATCAACGGCCGGCTTCGTCGGCCACGCCGTCAAGGGGCCGATCGGCGTCGCCACGCCGATCAACAACTTCGGCGAATTCGTGCGCCGGTTCGGCGGCTTCTTCAACAACGGCTTTCTGGCGTTCGCGGTCAAGGCCTTCTTCGACGAAGGCGGCAGCACGTGTTATGTCGTGCGGACGACCCACTACTCGGCCGGATCGCCGACCGCGACGACGGCCAACCGTTCCTACCAGACGATCGGCAATCCGCTGGACCCCTCGCTGCGTGTGGACGCCACGTCGCAGGGTGAATGGGGTAATGCACTCGCCGTCCGGGTCACACATCCGATTGCCACCGAGTTCCGTCTCGAGGTGTTCGAAGACGGCGTCCTCGTCGAGGACTACCAGCACCTGGTTATGGATCCCGCGGTGGTGTCGGCGGACCCGAACGCGCCGTCGCACGTCGTCGAACGCGTCAACGGCGCCTCCGAGCGCATCCGCGTCACGAACCTGTCCACGGCCCTGGTGTCGACGATGCCCAACCGCCGGCCGGCGCCGACGACCGGCACCAACGACCCGCTCACGGGTGGAACGAACGGCCTGAGCAGCCTGACGGCCGACGATTACGTCGGCACAGCGCTGATCGGCAACGGCATCAACGCGTTCAACAACATCGACGCCATCAATATCCTCGCGGTCCCCGACGCCATAGACCGGTCCGTCCACGTGCGCGGACTCGCCTACTGCGAGGTGCGCCAGAACGTTTTCTACGTGGCCGATTCGCAGGCGTCGATCACCCTGGCCGACCAGGTGCTCGACTACAAGCACGCCGACGGCGCGTTCGCCGGCGGCAACGCGATCTCGTCGAAGTACGGCGCGCTCTACACACCGTGGATCGAGGTGCTCGACCCGCGCAGCGGCGGCCGGATCACCATCCCGCCGTCGGGAGCGGTGATGGGACGGTATGCGGCGACCGACGCCACGCGCGGCGTCCACAAGGCGCCGGCCGGTCTGCTCGACGGGCGGATCTCCACGGCCCTCGGCCTGCAGTTCACCTTCGCCACGCCCGACCAGGAAAAGCTCAACCCCAAGGGGATCAACGTAATTCGCTCGGTGCCCGGCGCCGGGGTGGTCATCTGGGGGGCGCGCACGGTGAGCAGCGATCCCGAGTGGCGCTATCTCAACGTGCGGCGGCTGTTCATCTTCCTGCGCGAGTCGATCCTCAATTCCACCGGCTGGGTCGTCTTCGAACCGAACGACCGGACGCTGTGGAAGAGCATCGAGCGCAACGTCTCCGCCTTCCTGCGCCTGCAGTGGCTGGCCGGGGCCCTCGTCGGCGCGACGGCCGACGAGGCCTTTTACGTGAAGTGCGACGACGAAACGAATCCGCTCGACTCGATCAAGCTCGGGCGCGTCATCACCGAGATCGGCGTCGCGCCATCGAAGCCGGCCGAGTTCGTCATCTTCCGCATCATGCAGTCCGAGGGCGGCGCGTCGAGCACCGCCTGAACAAGGAGCCGTATTCATGGCACATCGCGCAACGGATCCCTTTGCAAGCTACAACTTCCTGGTCGAGAGCGCCGGGTTGATCCAGGCCGGGTTCAGCGAATGCACCGGCCTCAACTCGGAGACGAACATCGTCGAGTATCGCGAGGGCGCCGACGACAGCACGGTCCGCAAGCTCACGGGCCTGGCGAAATTCGGCAACGTCACCCTCAAACGCGGTGTCGCCGTCGGCACGCAGATGTTCGAATGGCGGCGGATGGTGACCGAGCCGTCGGACGACGCGCCACGCGAGCCGCGGCGCAACATCTCGATTCTGCTGCTCGACGAAAAGCGCGCCGAGCAGGTGCGCTACAACCTCAAGAACGCGTGGCCGTCCAAGTGGACCGGCCCCGACTTCAAGGCGGCGGCGAATGAAATCGCCATCGAGCAGCTCGAAATCTGCCATGAGGGGGTGACGATCGGATGAACCTGCAAACCGAGTTCGAGTTCACGCTGCCGCGCGGCTACGTCGACGGCGAGGGCACGCTGCATCGCCACGGGGTCATGCGCCTGGCGAACGCGCGCGACGAGATCCTCCCGCTCGAGGATCCGCGCGTGCGCAGAAACGAAGCGTACCTGCTCGTCATCCTGCTCTCGCGGGTCGTCACCAGACTCGGCGATCTGCGGGAGGTCAATCCGGGGGTGATCGAGAAGCTGTTCGCCGCCGACCTCTCGTACCTGCAGGGGTTCTACAACCGCATCAACGGCACCGGGTCGAGCCGTCACGCGGTGGTGTGCCCGCATTGCGACGAGGCGTTCGACTGGGAACTGGAGGCCGTGGGGGAATCCTAGGCTACCCCGTGGAGCAGCTCCTCCAGGAGGTAGCCTTCGTCGCGTATCACTTTCATTGGTCGCGCGAGGAGATCTATGCGATGCCGCATCCGGAACGGCGTCACTGGACGGATCAGATCAGCCGCCTGAATCGCGCGGCGACAGGCGAAGAGTAGTGAGTCGGGAAGGATCTGCCACGAGACATGGGCCAGCTAGTTCGCGGTGCACCCGGCGTTTACCTGCAAGGTCTGCCTTCGGAATCCGTGTCGCTGCAAACGGCGGTGACCGGCTTCGTCGGCATCGCCGGGCGGGGACCGCTCCACGTCCCGCAGCCGATCCGCACCTGGGACGAGTTCGAGCTCGTCTTCGGGGGGTTCATCGACTACGGCGTGCTGCCGCACGAGGTCTTCGGATTCTTCAAGAATCAGGGTAGCCGCTGCATCGTCGTGCGTGTCGGGGATCCCACCCTTCCGCGCGGCGAGCTGCCGACCGGCACCTGCCCTCGCGAAGACTTCCTGAAGGCGGCCGATTCCTCCGCGCTGCCGATTCTCGACGCCAACGGTGCGCAGACGATGCTCCTGTCGGCGATCAACCAGGGCAGCTGGGGCAACCGCATCCATTTCGAAATCCGGCTGGGGTCCCAGCTGCACATGCCGCTGACCACCGTCGCCGCCGACGCGGCGGTGACGGCAACGACGATCACCGTCAACGAGCCGTTCGATCTCGCGGCGAACATGAGCATCCGGCTGGCGCTGCCCGGGGATCCCTCCGGCGGGCAGATCGCGACCGTGCTCTCGGTCACGGTGGCCGGCGTGGTCACGCTGACAGCGCCGCTCGCCCGGGACGTGCCGCGCGGCACCGTCGTGCTCGGCCGCGGTTTCAAAGTCGTGGCGCGCTTCGACGGGCGCGCGGAAGTGTTCGACAACCTGTCGATGGCGCCGACGCATCCGCGCTATTTCGGCACCACCATCAACGCGCCGGACGAATCGTTGTCGTACATCGAACGTCAGGCGCGGGGCCATTCGATCCTGATCCGCGCGACGCACCTTTTTTCGGGAACGGTCTCGAGGTTCCGTCCCGTTGAGCGGATCCCTCCGGCACCGCCGCTGCCAGACCCCAACGTGCTGACCGGCGGCGGCGATGGGTTCCGATTCAGCGAAGGCGCATTCAAAGACGCCGCCGCGGCACCCTCGATCCGCGTCGTCGCCCGTGCCACCGCAGCGAATCGCGATTCCTTCGGGCACAAGGGCAACGGCATCCGCGTGAAAGCCGACCCGTTCGCCACGCGCACCGGGCTGGCCAGCGCCGTTGGTGCGACGGGGCTGGTACTGGAAAGCATCAGCGGCCTCGTCATCGGCGATGCCATCGTGGTCACCGGTGGCGGTAATACGGAGACGCGCACGGTCACCGGGATCGGGCCCGACAACGGTGTCAGCTTCACCGGCGGCCTGGCCAATCCCTACCCGCTCGGCTCGACCGTGAGCGTGGTCGATCGGTTTACGCTGCGCGTCTACCGTGATGCGCCGCCGACAGTCACGACAACGCTCGCCGTCGCCGCGAGTGCGGGCGCCACCAGCGTTGTCGTGGACAATGCCGCGGAAATTACCGGCGGCACGCTCACCGTCGCGACGTTGACCGGCACTACGGCCGAGGCCTACCCGATTGTCAGCGTGACCGCGGGATCGAACGTCATCACGCTCAATACCGCCGGCCTCAGTCAGAACTACCCGCTCGGCTCGCTTGTCACAGTGGTGCCGCCGACGGCGATACGCTCGCGGGAGCCAAAGGAAATTCACTTCAATCTGAGCGGCAATCCGGCCAGCGCACGCTACTTCCGTCCACGGCTGGCCGCTGACTCGACGCTGCTTTGCGGCAACGGTCCGAGCGTGCTGGTGCAGCCGCCTGTTGGCGAGGTGACGCTCGCCGCCGGCCGCGACCCGGGCACGATCGATTTCCGCTGGTACACCGGTTATGAGCTGAACGGACAGCTGTTCGCGCCCGCCAGTGTTGACGGCCGCTGCGGGCTGGCGACATTGGAGCTGCTCGACGAGATCGACCTCGTCGCGCTGCCCGAACTGGTCGCGCAGGCCCTGCTTCCGGCGCCGGCCGGACCGGCGGGTCCACACGGTCTCTACCTCGTTCCCATCCGGCAGGTGCTGCAACACGCTGCGCGTCTGGGCGATCGCATGGCGCTGCTCGATCTGCGACGCGGCACGACCATCGAGCAGGCGATACAGCTTCCGAGGCAGATCGCCGACCCCGGGACGGGAGGCTACGGAGCGCTCTACTACCCATGGGTGACGGCGGTCAGCAGCGCGACGCGCCGCGTGGTGCCGCCGTCCGGCTTCGTCGCCGGTATCGTCGCTCGCGCGGATCGCAGCGGCGGCGTCGTCCGCGCCCCCGCGAATTTCACGCTGAAGGACGTCGTCGACGTCGAGCAGCCACTCGAGGCTGATCACCAGGACGCGCTGAACCCCGCCGGGGTGAACGCCATACGCAAGTTCGAGCTGCCGGCGCTCGAGTTGTGGGGCGCCCGGACGCTGAGCACGGATCCCGCCGCCCGCTTCGTCAGCGTGCGGCGCGTGGTGATTGCGCTGAAGAAAGCGCTCCTGCGGCGGCTGCTGTGGGTGGCCTTCGAACCGAATGGGCCGGCGCTGCGGCGGCGGATCCAGGCGGCGCTGCAGAGCCTGCTCGAAACCCTGGTGGCCGGCGGCGCGACGGCGGCCTCGGACAACGCGTTTTTCGTCCAGTGCGACGACGAGAACAACCCGCCGGAGGCGGTGGCCCGCGGCGAGGTCGTCGCGACGATCGGCCTCGCCGTCGCATCACCCGCCGAGTTCATCGTGCTGAAGGTGAAACGGACGCCCGACGCCGTCAGCGTCGCCGAGGAGGCCGTGTAGCGATGCGGCGGCCCACCGATCCGGTCTGCACGTTCCGGTTCGTCCTCGAACTGGGGTTCATCCAGGCCGCCGGTTTCACCGAATGCACCGGGCTGCAGCTGGAGACCAAGGTCTTCGAGTACCGCGAAGGCGGGCGTAACTCGCATCTCCTCAAGTTTCCCGATGGCGGTTCCGTCGGGACCGTCACGCTGAAGCGGGGCCTCACCACGGGCTCCGCCTCGGACGCGCTCTACCGGTGGCAGCGCGACGTCATGTCCGGAACCTTCGACGCGTCCGCCAATCCGAATCGGCGGCCGGCCGATCCCAGTCAGGACATCGACAACAAAGTGGCGGTACTGCTGCTGGACGAAATGGGACGGCTGGTGAAGCGGTGGCAGCTGGTGCGGCCGTTTCCCGTGAAGTGGACCGGACCGGAACTGAAGGCGGCGTCGAGCGACGTCGCCATCGAGGTGCTCGAGCTCGCCTGCGAAGGCGTCGAGCTGACCTGAGGCAGCGATGGCGCTCGGCGATACCAATATCGTGGGTGACGTTACCAACACGCTCAAGGCGTTGCTGACCGCGGCCGGTCTCGACGTGACGCTCGATTCGCCGGCCTCGCTCACGGGCTCGGGCGACTTCAAGAAGGTCAATCTCTTTCTGTACCAAGTACTGGAGAACCCGTTTGCGAAGAACCAGCCGTGGGAGTCGCTGACGGACATCGATCAGCGCTATCCGTCGCTCGCCCTGAACCTCTATTACATGCTGACGCCATACGCCAGCGATGCGCTCAGCGCACACCAGGTGCTGGGTCACGCGATGGGCCTGCTGCACGATCATTCGATCATCTCCGGCGCGGAGCTGGCCGCTCCGCTCTCCACCGTCGTCGACCAGCTGGCCATCGTCCTGACACCAACCACGCTCGAAGACCTGACCCGGATCTGGAACGCGTTGCAGAGTCCGTATCGCCTGTCGGTCTGCTACGAGGTCCGCATCGCCCTGATCCAGTCTGAAATCCACCGCGAAGTCACTCGTGTGAGCACCAAGATCGATGTCTTCAAGCAGATCTGATCTCGGCACGGCGCTGGCGATCGATCATCGGCCCCTCGCCGACAACATGAGCCACGTGCGCGCAGAGCTCGCCTGGGTGCACCGGCTGCTGCGGACCGAGATCCGCCTGAACGGAGACGGCAGCGGCGCCGCGCCGGTCGATGAGTTTGCCGGTCTGTATATCCCGCGCGCCGAGATCGACCGCTACGTGGCGGACGAGCGCGATGACGAGGCGGCCCTCCGTTCACAGCCGGTTATCCCGCCATGGCGGCAGGGGGAAAACGGACAGCTCCGCGCCGCGCTCGATCGGCAGATCGAAGCCGCGGTCCACGCCGGCACGGAGCTGCGATTCGAACGCGTGGCACGGGCGTTCGGGCTCGACGCCGAGTCGCGCGTGGCTCTCTGGTGCGTACTCGCCGCGGAGCTCGACGCCGATGTCCCGAGGGTCCTCGCCTACCTGCAGAACAACGCGACGCAAAGACGGCCGACGCTGGCGTTGCTGACGCAGCTCGTCACGGGGCGGCGCAGCGACCCGTTGACGCTGCGCACGCTGTTCGGGCCCGCCTCCCCGCTGACGGCAGGACGGCTGATCGAAACGGCGGCGGAGTCTGCCGGCTCATTGCCGGCGCGCGAGGCGGCGCCGGCCAGCGGACTCGTCGAGTACCTGCTCGGCATGGACGCGCTCCCGCCTGCGCTGGCCGCGTCCGCAACGCTCAGCGTCGCGCCGCGAACGCTCGGCGCACTGACCTACCACCGCCACCACCAGGCAGTGCTTGACGAACTGCATCGATGTCGCGCGGTGACCGGCCACCTGCCCTTGACCTATATCGCCGGGCCACCGGGATCGGGACGTGGGCGGATTGCCGAGGCGTTCGCCAGTGCCCTCGGCCGGCCGCTCCTATCGGTGCACTGGGCCCGCTTCCGTCCTGCCGCGCCGGCGTTCGACGAGGTCGCCCCTGCGATCGTCCGGGAAGCGCGTCTGCGCGGCGCGATCGTCCTGATCGACGGTATCGACGACTCGGGTGGCGAACCGGGCGACAGCGATCGCGTCAGGACCGCGGCGCTGCGCAACCTCCTCGAACTGCTGACCGGGCTCGACGTCATCGCGACCGGCAGCGCGCCGCCGGCGGAGGTTCGTCATCGCCTGCGGCTGCGGCTGCGCGCACGTGAGCTGCCGTACCCGACGACCGCGGAACGGATCGAGATGTGGTCGAACGCGCTGTCACCGTCGCTCGCCCGTCAGATCAACGGAGAGCTGCCGGCTCTCGCCGAGAAGTTTCGATTCACGCCCGGCCAGATCGTCCATGCGCTGGAGGCGACGGAGATGGCGGCGGAGCGGGATCCCGAGAGCGAGCCGATCGTCACCAGCCGGGACCTGCATGCGCGCTGCCGCGAGGAGGCGCAGCGCGGCCTCCACCTGTACTGCGAGCAAATCGTGCCCCGTTTCGACTGGGACGACATCGTGCTGCGGAACGATCTCGTCACGCAGCTCCGGGAGATCTGCCAGTGGGTGCGTCACGGCGCGCGCGTCTACGACGAGTGGGGCTTCGGAATCAAGCTGTCGGCGACCCGCGGCGTCAGTGTCCTGTTCTCCGGGCCGTCCGGCACGGGCAAGACGATGAGCGCGGAGGTGATCGCCTCCGATCTCCAGCTCGATCTGTTCCGCGTCGACCTCTCGCGCGTGGTCAGCAAGTACATCGGCGAAACCGAGAAGAACCTGGCGCGCATCTTCGAACAGAGCGCCGTCAGCAACTGCGTGCTGTTCTTCGACGAAGCCGACGCACTGTTCGGGAAACGCACCGAGGTGAAGGACGCGCACGACCGCTACGCGAACATCGAGGTCAATTACCTGCTCTCGCAGATGGATCGCTACCAGGGTCTGATCATCGTCGCCACCAACCTGAAGGGCAACCTCGATCCGGCGTTTATCCGGCGGTTCAGCCACGTCGTCGAGTACCCGGTGCCGAACGAACGGCTGCGCGAAACGATCTGGCGCAAGTCGTTTCCGCGGCATACACCGCTCTCGCCCGATCTCGATTTCGCGTTCCTCGCCCAGCAGTTGGACCTGTCGGGCGCAAACATCCGCAACATCGCCCTGACGAGCGCCTTCCTCGCCTCGGCGGATGCCGCCGACGTGACGATGCAGCACGTGATCCGGGCGGCGCGGCGGGAATACCAGAAAATCGGCCGGATCTGCTCGAAGTCCGACTTCGGGCAGTACTACAGCCTGGTGCGCGAAGGAGACCTCACATGATGGGCTTCTCACGCAAACGCGCCGACGAGCTGCTCGTCACTCATCCCCCTGAGCGCATACGCAATCGCCTGGGCCGCGAGGCCGCCGCTGCGGCGGCGGCGCGATTGCCGGCGGACGTCGCGCGAGTCGCCGCGGCCCTGACCGCCGTTGCCGATCCCGAACAGCGCGCGCATCTGCTGGTGGCGATTCAGGAACGCTTCGGCAACGCCTTCGCCGAGCGCGTGGTGCGCGCGGCGCAGGGCACGGACGGTGATGGCCCCGCGGCCGGTAACGATACCGGAGAGCCGCCGCAATGACCGGCCGCTGGAGATTGGCACGCCGGTGGACCTCGTCTCGCATCCGGCTGCGGACGCGATGGGGTGCGCTGGCCGCCGCGTTGCGCCGCCGCTGGACGGAGCGGCGCCTGTACGGACGCGGAGGCATCCGCGCCGACGTGCGACGCGTGCCGCGGCCTCGCCGCGATGGACGGCGATCGCACGTGTCTGTGGACGTGCGCGTGAACACGTTTGGAGGTCGTCAGCTCCGGCAGGCCCCCGGGGTTCCGGCTCTGCACCGGACGACATACCAGCACATCGTGGCGGGCGCGGCGGGACGGGCCAGCGTACGTGTAGCGCAGCGATTGCAGACGCTCCGTGTCGCCACGACCGAGCGCGTATTGGAACAGTCGACGCACACGCGGGACATGGGCGGCACTGTTATACGGGCCAGCTCAGCGCGCAGCCGTGCGTCGTCACGGCCGCAGCTGCAGCGGCTTGAGCGCGTCGCCGTCCCCGCCCCGGCGATCGCGACGATCCGTACGCTGCGAGGTCCGTCGGCGCCATCCGGCAGGACCGGGATCCGCCCCCCAATCGATCCCGCGCCGCTGGCTTCATCGATCGGTCTGCTCCGCCGGGCGCTCGCAGGTCTTTCACCGGCGGTCGCCACTCCGGTGAGCGTCTTGAGATCGGCGCAGAGACGATTTCGCCCGCTGAGCGCGACGCGAGTGGAGGACGCGAAATCTCATGACACCCGTTCGGCCGCGAATGCCACGGCGCCGGATGCGCAGCTCGCGATCGCCGGCCGTGTGCGCCGCGTCGAACGTCGCCCGGTCTCTGCGCCGACTCCGTCCGCGCCGCGTCCATCGAGCAAGCCCTGGGAATCGCCGGCGGGATTCGAACCGGCCATGGCACGGCGTGCCCCGGCGTCCGGCCGGTCAATCACGGTACCCGTGCCGGCGGCCGCGATCGCCGAAACGGAACGAGCGGTCCTGGCGAATGTCGAACGGCAGCTCGATCGAAAGATTGGCGCGGCCGTTCGCGCGACGCTCACCGGCGACCCCCAGGTCTCGCGAGTGATGACCGAACGCGTCTACGGCGAGCTCTACGACCGCATGGTGTTCGAACGGGAACGCCTGCGATGACCCGGTCGGAAAGGACTCGGTAAGCGATGGCGCAGCGCCTCGAGAAGCTCCGGATCAAGAACCTGGACACAGGCGAGGAGTTCTCCGTCCTTTTCAATCCCAGCGAATACAGCCTCGAAGACGCGTCGCGCTGGGCCGACCAGGACAAGATGGGCCAGAAGCCCGAGCTCCATTACACCGGCGGCGACCGCAAGAAGCTGACGATGGAGCTGTTCTTCGACACCTACGAGTCGCTGAGCGACGTGCGGCAGCACACGTCGAAGATCGCCGGCCTCCTGATTTTCAACAAGGAAAAGCATCGGCCGCCGAAGGTCGAGTTGAGCTGGGGACCGATGCCGGCGGGCGGGGCGCACGCCGAATTTCCGTTCGTCGGCGTGCTCGAGACGCTCAAGCAGCAGTTCGTGCTGTTTCTCGGCGATGGCACGCCGGTGCGCGCCAAGCTGTCCGTCGCATTTTTGGAGTTCACGCTTCCAGAGGAGGAGCTGCAGAAAAACGAACCACACTCCCCCGACCTCACCAAGCTGTACGTGGTGAAGGTGCGGGACACGCTCAGCGCCATCGCGTCGGTGTTTTACCAGGACCCTGGCAAGTGGCGGGAGATCGCGCTGGCCAACGACATCGACGTGCCGCGGCAGATTGCGCCCGGCCAGGTGCTGCGGATTCCGAAGATCGTGTGAGGCGACCACTGTGCCCGACAACAACTCCAGCCCGGAGAGCCGAGTGCTGATTAACGGCGTCGAGGTCGCGCCGGAGATGCGCGTGGACATCCTCGAGATTCTGGTGGCGCAGCACGTCGAGGGCGGCGACATGTTCGACATCACCGTCAACACGCTCGACTCCGACGGACAGCGCCTGAAGTGGATCGACGCCGAGGACCTCACGCCCGGCAACGCCCTCGAGATCCAGGTCGGATATCGCGGCACGCTGACGCCGATCCTGCGCGGGGAGATCACCGCCCTGACCGTCAGGTACGACGCCGACCAGGCGGCGGTCATTCACGTCCAGGGCTTCGATCGCCTGCACCGGCTGCGGCGCGGCAAACGCACGCGCGCGTTCAACGAGCTGAAGGACAGTCAGGTGGCTGAGAAGATCGCCGGCGAGCTGGGGCTGACCGCCGATGTGCAGGACTCGAGCATCGTGCACCCGTACCTGCTGCAGAACAACCTCAGTGACATCGATTTCCTGCTGATGCGTGCGCGGCGCATTCGTTACGAGCTGTTGATCGACGGCCAGAAACTGATCTTTCGCGAGGCCGCCAACCACCTCGGCGAAACGCTGTCGCTCGAATACCAGAAGGACCTCAAGTGGTTTCATCCACGTCTGTCCACGGCCAACCTGGCCAGCGAGCTGGTCGTCCGCGGCTGGAACTCCTCCACCAAGGAAGCGATCCATGGCGTGGGCCGGGCGGGCGACGAGACCTCGCGCATGGGAGGTCA
Source organism: Vicinamibacteria bacterium (assembly GCA_025938035.1). The sequence goes on along the minus strand of JAICQE010000002.1, from coordinate 8,224 downwards.
GAAGGTCGGACCCGCCCTCGTCGATCAGGCCTTCGGTGCCACGACGGAGGCCGTCGTCGACCTGCCGGTCGAGTCGCAGGCCGAAGCCGATCAGATGGCCAAGGCGATGTTCAACGACATGGCGCTCGGCCTGATCACCGGTGACGGCGAGGCGGTCGGCAACACGAAGATGAAAGCCGGCACCACCTGCCGCCTGACCGGCCTCGGCGATCGGTTCACGGGGACGTACTACATTCGCCGGGCGGAGCACCGGCTGGGGCCGAAGGTCGGCTACGTCACGCGGTTCAACGTCGTGAGGAACACCTCATGAGCCTGCTCGAGCTGATGACGGAAGGGACCAACGGCGACGCAACGGCCGGCCGGATATTCGGCGCCGTCGTGGGCATCGTCTCGAACGTGTCCGATCCGGACGGACGCGGTCGCGTGAAGGTGCGCTACCCCTGGCTGCACGACGACAGCGAGAGCCCGTGGGCACGCATCGCGTCGTTCATGGCGGGGCCCGATCGCGGCGCCGTCTTCCGGCCGGAGGTCGGCGACGAGGTGCTCGTGCTGTTCGAGCACGGCGACGCGCGCTTTCCGTTCGTCGTCGGCGCCTTGTGGAACGGCGAGGACGCGATGCCGTCGGAACGGGGCGACGACGGCGGCAACGCGGTGCGGCTGATCAAGTCGCGCAGCGGCCACCAGATCGTGTTCGACGACACGGACGGATCCGAAAAGATCACGGTGCTCGACAAGGCCGGCAATTCGATCGAGCTGTCGAGCAGCGGCGTCGTCATCAAGAGCAGCGCAATCAAGCTGGGCAGCGACTCCGCGGCGCAGGGACTGATGCTCGGCGACGCGTTCATGACCCTGTTCAACAGCCATACGCATCCGACCGGCGTGGGTCCATCCGGGCCGCCGGTGACGCCGATGGTCGCCGGCAACCACGTCAGCACGAAGCACAAGACCGAGTGACACGATGCCGCTGAACGCCTCGAGCCTCGCCGACTCGCTGCAGCGCCTGTTCGAGTCGAAACCTGCCTCTTCCGCCGACGCGGCGATGGCATGGGCCAACGCCTACCAGTCGTACGCGTCGGCTGCGCTGTCGTCCGCCGCCTCGCTGCCCGTCACCGCGCCGGCGAACTTCGGTTTGTTGATGACGGCGTTCCAGGGCCTGTCGGCGATGGCCCCGATGGCGGCGGCGGCCATCGTCGCGCAGGGCGTCACCGGGTACTGGCAGGCGATGGTGTGGGCGGGACCGACGGCGGCGGGCACGACGGCGTTTCCCGGCAACCCGACGCTGGCAACGGCACTGGCGGCGGTCTTTTCGGATTTGAGCGACAAGTCGCCGGCCCAGAAGGCGCAGGACATCGCGTCGGCGTTCGACGCCGGCGCGCGGATGGTCATCGTTTCCGACGTGCCCATCGTGCAACCGGCTCCGCCGATTGTCGGGCCGATCGTCTGAGGCAAAGGTCGATGGCGAAGGTGCATCTCGGACGCGGCTGGCGCTTTCCGGTGAAACCGGATGGAAGCGGCCGGCTCGGCTACGCCGCGGACGAAGACAAGATTCAACAGGCGGTCCTGGTGGTGCTCGGCACCAGCCGCGGGGAGCGCGTCATGCGTCCCGGATTCGGCAGCCGGCTGCGCGAACAGGTGTTCGCTCCGATCACGAGCACAACCAAGGCGCTGATTGCACGCGCGGTCACCGAAGCGCTCGTGCAGTTCGAGGCGCGCGTGGACGTGCTCGGCGTCCGCGTTGAGGATCAGCCTGGCGATCCCGGAACGCTGACGGTCAACGTCGAGTATCGCGTCCGCGCCACCAACAGCGTCTTCAACCTCGTCTATCCGTTCTACCTGCGGGAGGGGGCGAATGCCTCCTCCTAAGTTGTTCAGCGCGACGGCGGAGCAGCTGCTGGCGGACGCGCAGGCGCTGGCGCCGGTGTTCACGCCGGAGTGGACGGGAGCGGCCGATCCGAAGGACGCCGGCCACGCCTTGCTGGTGCTCGCGGTCCGGCTGATGGATCTGCTGTCGGATCGCATCAACCGCGTCCCGGAAAAGAACCTGCTCGCGTTTCTCGATCTGGTGGGGGTCGAGCAGTCGCCTGGCCTCCCTGCAGAAGCGCCCGTGACCTTCCTGCTGTCGAGCCGCTCTCCGGAAGGCGCGCAGGTGCCGGCGGGCACGCAGGTCGCCACCACGCAGTCGGAAACAGCGAACGCCTCGGTGTTCGAAACGCGGAACGCGTTCTTCGCAACGCCTGCGGTGCTCGGCAATGTCGTAAACCTGGTTCCGGGCGGGGACCTGTACGCCGTGCTGTCACAGGGGCCGCTGCCGCCCACGCCGGCACAGATTGCCGACACCTCTGACGCGATCGAAGTGCTCACCAGCACGAGCGCCTCGCTGCAACCCGTGCCGCACGAGTTGTACGTGGCGAGCGCGGTGCTCTTCGGCCGCAAGGATCCGGTTGACGTCCAGCTGGCGTTCACGATTGCCAGCGGCGGCTCGTCCGTGTTCCAGGCGGCGGTGCTGCAGTGGCAGCGCTTCGACGCTCAGGCAGACCAGTGGGTGGACATTGCGAACGTCACCTACGTTGGGGTCACCAATACATCAGCGACGGTTCGCTTCAATGGGTTTCCCGGCAGCGGTCCGTCGACCGTTGACGGGATCAAGGACGTCTGGATCCGCGGGCGGCTGATCCCACCGCCCGCAACCCTGGCGGGGCTGCCGGTGGTGTCGCAAATCACCGGGTCGGTCGCCACGGCGGCGGCACCTCCGGCGGCGCCTGATGCGGCATTGTTCAACGACACGCCGCTCGACTTGTCGAGACCCGCCCGCCCCTTCGGCGAGCGGCCACGCTACGGCGACGCGTTCCACGTCGGGAGCGCCAAGGCGTTCGGACCGGACGTCGCGTCGGCCACGCTGCGCATCACCTTGCGCATCTACACCGTCGCCGAAGTGCAGGCAATTTTCGCCAGTATTCCGAATGCCACCACCGTGACGGTGACGACAACTGTCGAGTGGCAGTACCTGGCGACGGGGGGACTGTGGAAGCCGCTGCCGTCAGCGACGTTTACCCACGTGCTGAGCGTCACCGGCGGCTCTTCCCCAACGGTGGTGCAAACCGGCAGCGCGAACCAGAAAAGCTTCACGCTGTTCGGGACCCTTGGCAGCGCGACGCCGACCGTCGAGATTCCCTTTACACCGCCGGCAGACATGGCGACCGGCAAGGTTGGCGGCGTCTCTGGCCGCTGGGTTCGCGCGGTGCTGCGCTCGACTGACCCGTACGGCCGTGACGGTTTCGTCACCGTCTCGGGAACGACCGTGACCGCCGTCGGCCCGACGTTCGTGCCTCCGATCGTCGAGAAGGTCGAGATCGCCTACCAGTATTCGACCGCGTCCGTGGCGCTGGATCGCATCGCGACGTCAAACAACTTCGAGATCGCGACACGCAGCGCGCCGGTTTTCAATGCCGGTCCGCTGAAACCGTTTATTCCGCTGAGCGCCTACGCACCGGCCGGCGCCGCCAGCGGGCCGCCCGCGTTTCTCGACTCGACGCCCGGTCTCTATTTCGCCTTCGATCGCAGCCTCGGCAGCGCGTTCGTCAGCGTGCTGCTGGCGTTCGTCGAGCCGCACGACGCGGCGCAGTTGATGCCCGAGACGGGCGATCCGCGTGTGGTGTGGGAGTACGTCGGGCCGGGCGGTCAGTGGCGCGCGCTCGACGTCCGCGACGGGACCGCGACGCTAACGTCCACCGGCGTCGTCGGTTTCGCGGCGCCGGCGGATTCGACGCCGCTGACCGTGTTCTCTCAGCTCACCGGTTCGCAGCCGCGGTATTGGTATCGCGCGCGGCTGGCCAGTGGCAGTTTCACCACGGCCCCGCGCCTCGCCGCGGTCGTGCCGAATACCGTCATGACGGACCAGCAGCAGACGGTTCGCGACGATTTCGTGCTGGCTTCCGGGTCGGGCGAACAGCACCAGAGCGCCACCATCCTGCGGCGGCCGGTTCTCGCCGGCGAAATCTGGGTTCGGGAAGATGAAGTGCCGAGCGACGCGGAAATCGCGCAGATTATCGAGGAGCTGCGCGCCCGCGCATTCGACGCGGGCGAATCCGGCGCCGTCACGCGTGCGGACGTCGTCGACCAGCGGCCGGGGCCCGGCGGCGAACCGGAAGTGTGGGTGCGGTGGCTGCGCGTGCCGAACTTCTTCGTCTCCGGTCCGCGCAGCCGCCACTACACCCTGAATCCGGTCAGCGGCGTGACGACGTTCGGAGACGGCCGCAACGGGCTGATTGCCGCTGCCGCCAAGGACAACATCGTCGTCCGCGGCCTGCAATCGGGCGGAGGAGAAGCCGCCAACAGTGCCGGCGTGCCGCTGGCGATCAAGGAACTGAAAACCTCGCTTCCGTTCATAGACAAGGTCTTCAACCTGTCGCCGGCCGTCGGCGGTACCGATCCGTGGGGACTCGACCAGATCGTCGACCTCGGCCCCCAAACGATCAAAAACCGTGGGCGCGCGGTCAGCGTTGAAGACTACGAATGGGTCACGATGGCGGCGTTCGGGCAGGTGGCGCGTACCAGGGCGCTGGCCACCAAGAAACCGGCACCGGGCGGCGTGCTCACGTTCAAGCCTGGCGCCGTGTCGATCATCATCGTCCCGAAGGGCACAGAGCGCAGGCCGCAGCCGTCGCGCGGGCTGCTGCGGCGCATCGAAGCGTACCTGCGGCAGCGGGCGTTCGGCGCCATCCTCTCTGAGATCTACGCGCTGCCGCCGCTCTATACCGAGGTCTCGATCGCCGCCACCGTGAAGCCCGTGCTGCCGGAGGAACGAACGGTCGTCGAGCGCCGCATCGTTCAGGCGCTCGAGGCGTTCTTCCACCCCCTCACCGGCGGCGAGCGGCGCGAAGGGTGGCCGTTCGGCCGCAGCGTTCATCTGTCGGAGGTGTTTGCCGTCATCGAGCGCGTCGGCGGCGTGGATCACGTGGTGACCGCGTCGTTCATCGATCTGCCCGGGGCGGTGCGGTTCGACGTCAACGAACGCGCGCTGGTCGCGTCGGGCGCGCACCAGATTGTGATGGTCTGATCATGGCGCTGCCGACCATCCAGCTCGACGACCGCACCTTCGAGCAACTGTTCGCGTTCCTGCGAAAACAGATCGATACGAACGAATGGATCGATCACAACTATTCCGATCCCGGCATCGCCCTGCTTGATTTGTTGTGCTGGATGGGAGAAATGATCCTCTACCGGGCGGATCGCATCCCACAGGAGCACATCGAGCGTTTCGCCTCGCTGATTCTCGATCCCCCCGAGCCGGTCACGGTTCCACTGACGTTGACGGCGACGGTCGATGCGGCACGAACGACGGAGCTCATCGTCCCGCCGAAGACGCGGTTCGCCACCAACTACGAGCTCGATCCGGCCACCGGGTCCGCGCGGCGATTCGTCTTCGAGACGATCGTGCCGGTCCGCTTCAAGGCGCCGCTCATTGCCGCTGACCTGACGCAGATCGTGGTGACGACCGCGCGCGAGTATCTCGAGGTCAGCGGCGAATCGCTCGGCATCAGCGACGGCACGCCGAACCAGGTCTTCCCGTTTCGACCGATCCATGCCGATCTCGGACTACCACTCGACCGCCCCACGCCGGTGCTGCTCGATTTCGTGCATCCGACGCCCGCCTACGAGCCGAATCCGATGGTGACCGTTGGCGGAACGCCGTGGGAACTGCGACGCTTTCTGCAGACCGAGTCGTCCTTCATCGACCCGTCGGGGCCACCGGTGCTGAAGGAGCACTACATGGTCGACCCCGATGCGAACGCCGTGCGCTTCGGCGACAACCGCTTCGGCTCCATCCCGGCCGCCGGCGCGCCAGTGGTGTGCACGAGCTATCGGCTCCTGCAGGGTCCCGACGCGCTGATTCCGGCCGGCGACATCGTTCATCAGCTCGACGCGGTGCCGGGTCTCGGCGCGACCGAATCCATCACCTTCGTCAACGGCGATGCCGAGGGCGCCGACTATTTCTTCCGTCCGGAGGATCGGATCCGCGAGGGCCTTCGACGGTTCCATCGGCCGGCGCGGCTGATCACCGAGTCGGACTTCGAGCAGGTCATCCTCGTTGACTTCAACGAGCTGCAGGCACGCGCGCGTAAACCGGCGACGGCACCCAGGATTCTGCGGGCGATCGTGCTGATGAACCGCAAGCCGACCGCCCCGGCACAGCCGGCCGCCGGCCACGTGACGATTGCGGTCCTTCCCGCGGCCACGGGTATGGACATCAACGCGGCGCTGACCGACCCGTCGCTGCCGGATGCGCTCAAGATCTCGCTCGTCACCCCGGCGCCGGCGTTGCTCGACAAGCTGCGCCGGTTCCTCGACAAACGCCGGTTGATTACGACGCGCCTCCATCTCGCCTCGCCGCCGCAGCTGCTGCCGAAGCTGGTGATGTTCAGCATGACCGCGACGATCATCATCGACAGCGATCGCAACATCGCCGAGATGACCTCGGCGATCACCGCACGCATCCGGTCGACGTTCGGTGTGGTCAGCGGCGGCTTCGATGGACGAGGCTGGCCGATGGGCGGCAGCGTCTATCGCTCCAAGCTGTTCCGTCTGCTCGAAGACATCGACGGTGTCGATCACGTTGACGCACTAACGCTCTCCCCCGCCGACCCCAACGGCGACGTCGTGCTCGACGGCCTGTCGCTGCCGGCGATCGCGTTCGGCGGCCTTGCCCTCAGCGTGTTCCGGGCCTGACGCCATGGCCAGCAGCTCTTACCTGCAGCACCTCCCCGAGATCTTCCGGACGCCGGACACGCCGGGCACCGACCCGTTCCTCGGCCGGTTTTTGCTGATCTTCGAGGCGCTGCTCTCCGGGGGCGTCACGGTGCCGGCGCCGGGCCCGCAGGTACAGGGCCTGGAGGTGGCGCTCGACGCGTACACGAAGGAACTCGATCCGGCATTCACGTCGGTCACCGTCAGCGGCACGGGGAGCGCCGCTCGCTTCGATTCGCCGTTCCTCACCTATCTGGCCACGTGGGTGGCCCTGATCCTCGATCAGAACTGGGACATGGATCGCAAGCGCCGATGGCTCGAGCGGATCGTCCCGCTGTACCAGCGGCGCGGCACGCGCGCCGGCCTCGCCGAGTACCTGACGATGTTCGTCGGCAACCAGGCACGAATCGACGAGCCGCTCGGGGGCTTCGTCCTGGGCAAGGTGAACAACGTCAAGCAGACGTCAACACTGGCGGTCGATACGTTCCTGGCCGGTGCGCCGGCCTATTTCTTCCGCGTGCGGATCAACTACGGGTTCCCGGAGGGCATCGCCGACGCGGCCGGGATTCCCGCCGAGGACTTCGACATCGCCGTCTGGCGCAACCTGCGCAAGGGCACGCGCGCCATCATCGATCTCGAGAAGCCCGCGCACACCTATTACACGCTGGACGCGAGAACGCCCGGCATCATTCTCGGTTTCAAGAACGCCACGGTGGTCGGCGGCAAGGTGATCAAGGGGCGCGCGACCGTCGCGCGCGACACGCTCATCTGGCAGCGATCCAAACCTTTCTGAGACACGGAGACACGTCATGCCCGAAGTGGAAATCAAGCGCACGAACTTCTTCGACGGCCAGTTCCTCAAGGAGGGCGAGTTCAAGGACATGGACCTCTATCACGTCCATATGCGCCGGCGATGGGCCTTCGTGATGTTCAACCAGAGCGGCGTCGTGCAGGCCGGTGCGTCCGACCTGACCGTGCACGTGCCGAATCCGGCCAACAAGATCCTGATCGTGCGCGCCGGCATGGCCATCGGCAAGAACCCGAACGACGTGGAGGCAAAGGAGGTCGTCCTGCGCAACGACACGCCGCCCATCGATCTGACCCTGACCTCCGTCGAGGTGCCGACGCCGATTGCCGCTGGGCAAACCGGCTTCGTCACCGTGCACTATCTCGAACAGCCGGTGCCGACCCCGCCCTCGGAAGGCGACGTCGCCGGCAACACGCGCGTCCTGGAGCACGCCCGGATCACCGTGCACAACGCGGTGCCGCCGCCGTCGGCTCCGAACGGCGAGCCGTACATCCGGCTCGGCGACGTGACGTTCAACAGCATGGCGGTCAGCACCGCAAACCGTCAGCAGGCGTTCTTCAACGCTGCCCTGCTCGCGACGCCGCCGCAGATCACCGTCAGCCCGGCGACCGTTCCCGCAACTGGAACCGCCGTCCTCACCGTGACGTCCTCCGGCGGGATGAATCTGACCGG